>JALYSC010000017.1 GCA_030855005.1 Bacteroidota bacterium
GTTATAAGCGGTGTATCTATTCGAATTCTGTTTTCCCGATTTCACTTTATCGGATTATTGAGCGGAGTGTTCCTGTTCGCATTTATTTAAGGCTTTGAACAGGGATAGTAGTTGTAGAATCTTTGATTTGTTTTTGTATTGTCAGTTCAATTGAATCGTTATATAAAGTTCAACTGATATTTCATTGTCTTAATACTATCGTTGTCTTAAAATGACTTATAAAGTTTCGGACATTGCTGATGGCGGGGATCTTAAGCATTAAACTTCATTTGAGTTCGTAAATATTCAATTTAGCACAAATGTTTATTAGAAGCACTTTAGCTCCGCTTTTGGCAATACCCTGGCATGGGCAGGATTTCTTTTGTCTGTCCAGTAAATTTACGTAAGAATCAAAAAAGAAAATTATTCCGCAGTTGTCGGGTCAATAATTTCCATAACTTGATTTACAAAATTTGCAGGAAAACCTCCCTGCTTTGCATGTTCACGAACCATCTCTTCGTTTGGCGCGATGTAAAGGCAATAAATTTTATCACCTGTTACATAGCTATGTAACCACTGAATTTGCGGTCCCATATTGCTTAGAACTCCACAGGAAGTTTGGGAAATTCCTTTTAATTGTTCGGCATTAAATTTACCGGCACCAGGTATTTCCCGCTCAATTACATACTTAGGCATGATTTTATAGTTTAATTTTCCTAAACGTTTGGCTTTTCGATGTCGCACTTTTTTTATAAGTGGTCTCTGGTCTCCACTCCTTTGTTTGCAATTATAAATATAATTTACCAGTCATTAAGAACTGTCAAAACTAATAGTGGCGGTTCTCTAGACTGAGTCATTCCATTATGTCATTTTTAAACTTGCCCATAACGGATAGGTCTACCCATTGTCAGGATTCGTGAATTGAAAAATGTCTTCTGGTAGATTCTGTCAAATTTACGAAAATCATTCCTCCAAGTTCCTAACCCTGATGGCGGGTAGACAATGTGCTTGTTGCACAACCCGAATATACTTCAAATTCAGTTATGAGTAAAGCCAGGAAAAGCCCGAGTGTTAAATTATTTTAGGCAGATGACTGTTGATGATGCTCATCTTGTGATTACCGCTGCATGTGCTGACTATGCTGATAAACGAGACAGTCGGTGCCTTGAAAATAGTTCATCACTGCATTGGAAATCTCAAAGAGAATGATATGTCACTTGGACAAATAACAGCAGATACCGGCTACAGTAGAGGGGAAGCCTTGCGGTATTTGACGGACCAAAACATAGATGCTTAAATTACTAACTTTGAACATTACTTGCATGAGCGCCCAGGCATTATTTATAACCAAGAACTGGATCAATATGAATGTCAATGTGGTCATCGGTCTATTGCCTTCTTCAAGGGAATAAAGAATGATAGGGATTGTTATCATAGAAAAACATATAGGAGTAGTGAAACTATTTGGAAGAATTCTCCGCTGAGGGAAGCATGTTGTGGAAAATCCACGAAGCATAAAAAGATTGATGACAGTATACACAAGCCACTGTATGATAAGATGCATGATAAAATGCAAACAGCTTATGCCCGGAAAATGATCCGTATCAGGAGCAGAACTGTCGAACCTGTCCTGGGGACACTTATCCATTCCTTAAACATGAAAAGAGTTAATACTCGAGGAATTCGATAAGCCAATAAGTATGTCATGATACCTGCTCTATCCTATCACCTGAAAAAACTATTGCATTTTAATGCCCCAAAGCCCAAAACAAAGTATCAGGCGATCGAAATTCAATTGAAGAAGGCATTAAAAAGTGCCGCTATTTCAATTTTTGGGTCTACCATCCATCACGCGCTTTTACAGGATTAAATCCGGGATCTGAATTTTAAAATACCACCTGCTTTATGTAACATGCGTGCCAAATAATTGTCACTTAAGGTCAATTTCTACGATAAGTTGTGCATCAGCTACTGCTGTTGTACGTTCACTCTTCGTCCTGAAGTATCACTTTTTGTGGTATGTATCCATTGAAGTTGTGTGTGCCCAGGGAACCGTAGAAAAAAGTACACTCTTATTGCAAGTTGGCTTTGTGTTTAATTTGGTAACTTGTATTGCAGAATCTCAGGTCTTGTTTTCAAGTAGGACGCCTGAGTATTATGACCTGGTGACAGCTTGGTGTTTAGCAGCTTACTCTGGGTTGTTTCTGAGCGACTACCCACTCGGTATGACTGCATGTGGGGCAGGGATGCATTGGCCCGGGCACTATATTATCAGTGTTGCTACAATGGATGCAGGAATACTCCCCTTCCTTGCTGATAAGAGATTGTTTCTTTTTCAGCTTATGAGGTAATATTGGTAAACCCGGAATTACCTCTTTATCTTCAAAAAAGAAAATACTCACCTGCCCTGACACCTCTAATATGACATGCTTTACCTGCCCCAAATGCGAAACCTGGCTTTGCCTTAAAAGGGAATATAATTCTTCCCTGGCAATTTCCTCTTTTTGAAAAATATTCATCAAAATCCTTCCCTCATCAATGATGTAAACCGGACTGCCTTCTAATATGTGTTCAAGCTTCGTGCTTTTGCCCATCAGATAATTGATAAGTCGATACATTAATATCACTACTACAAATACAATAATGGATGGCACAATCCCTACCTCCTTGTATATCATTGGGTCGCCCGCAGCAGAACCGAGACCTATGATAACCCCCAATTCAAATATGGACAATTGCTGCACACTTTTTTTACCCAGGAGCCTCAGTGCTGCGAGTAATATAATGAACATGGCTGTTGTGCGGAAAGCGGTGTCTAATAAAAATCCCCAATCATTGTCGGCCAGCAAAAAAGATTTAAGTTCCATGGTGGTAAAGGTATATGGTTAAAGATATTTGCGTTCGGTATTATACTGCTGATTTTCTCGATACGCAAAAATGGATTGTGGAGGTGTTAAGGCGAAAGAAGTAGGAGTTTATTCAAAATAATCAGGTGATATATAATTAAGAGTTCACTTAAAGCCCGGGCATTACTGACCGGTACAAAATATTGAGCAAAGGCCCTATTAAACTGGATTCTCTTTTTCCTAATACCAAATCGTATGTTTGCCATGCTAACTAAATCCATTGACCGAATGAGCAAAGACAAAGGAAAAAAGAAGGGAAACATCAAGCCAGCAAGGTCGAAAGTTTACTCTTCACCTGTCTCGAATGTTTTCGGAACCTCTCTTGCCTTCAAAGGTCTGGCCGCAATCCTGATCCTGGGAATCATCATCTATTCAAATTCATTTCAGAGCACTTTCCATCTTGATGATATAAATAATATCCGGGATAATGCTTCCATACGGAGTTTGACAAATTTTAAGGACATGTGGCAGTTTAGCCACACTCGATTTCTGGCCCTCTATTCTTTTGCATGGAATTATCACTCCAGTCAACTCGATGTATGGGGTTACCACTTTGTCAACCTATTCATTCATCTCTTCAATGCTGTCCTGGTTTATTGGCTTTCTTTTTTGATTTTCTCTACTCCTGTTTTGAAAGACAAATTCACGCTGAATGATAAGACCATGTTATCCATGGCAGTTGCGTTGTTATTCGTTTCACACCCGTTGGCTACGCAGAGTGTGACCTACATAGTACAGCGAATGACGTCCATGTCGGCTATGTTTTATTTACTCGGCCTGGTTTTTTATATGCGTAGCCGGTTCACAGACAAAGGAAATCCAAAAAAAGTCAGGCTGCTCATTGCGTGTGGTATTTCAGCGCTGCTAGCCATACTGACAAAGGAAATCGCCTTCACTTTTCCATTTGCTATTGTCCTTTTGGAAATTTGTTTTTTACAAACAAACCGGCAGGCTATTTCCTTAAAGGACAAGCGGGTGCTGATCATCGGAGCATCTTTACTTGCTTTTATTGCCTTTGGTTTTTACAGGTATTGGGACGTGCTGACGCAGCCTCAATTTGCAGATCAGGATATGGGTGATGTTTCTATTACTTCATCCACTTATCTCATGACCCAGTTCAGTGTCATTCTCAAATATATTCAGTTGCTTATTCTGCCGGTAAACCAGGTTTTCGATTACAACTACAAACTGGTGACGTCATTTAGTGATCCCCGTGCATGGCTAAGCTTCATTGCATTGGTGGGTTTGGTCGCAGTTGCGATTTTCACTTTTAAAAAACACAGGATCATTTCCTTCGGAATATTTTGGTTCTTCATCACACTGTCGATCGAATCCAGTATCATTCCAATAAAGGATTTAATCTTCGAACACCGTACCTATCTGCCTTCTTTTGGATTTTTCCTCATCCTGGTTTATTGCGTCTATTTACTTGCCTGGGAAAAATATAAAAATATTGGCCTCGGGTTCCTGGCCTTGATCATTATTGTCGATTCAGTCCTAACCATCATGAGGAACAATGTATGGAAAGATGAAATATCACTAAGTACAGATAGTATACTTAAATCACCTGGTAAAGCCAGACCCTATAATAATCGGGGGGATGCCTTAATGGATGAAAATAAAATGGAGGAAGCATTTAACGATTTTAATAAAGCGCTTTCAATCAATCCGAAATATTTCATGGCTTATTATAACAGGGGAAATATGTTTAAAAAACAAAAGCAGTATGAAAAGGCTGTTGCAGATTATAATTCTGCCATTCTGTATCAGGCTAATTTTGACAAGGCATTCAACAACAGGGGATCTGTATACAAAGAATTAAACCGATTGGATGAAGCTATAACAGATTATGACAAGGCTATTGAATTAAACCCTTCTTACGCTATGGCTTACAATAACCGGGGAACCATTTACATCCTGAAAAATCAAAATCAACGTGCAATTGATGACCTGAATAAGGCAATAGATTTGAGGCCTGATTTGGCCGAGGCTATTGGCAATCGGGGAATAGCCAAGATACAGATGGGGAATACTGACGGATGCGTGGACCTCAAAAATGCCGCTGCTTTAGGATTTGCACCTGCCGGTGAAGTCTTCCGGCAAAGATGTAGTCTGAAATAGACATCGCCATCAGAAGTTCTTTTAATACTAAATAAATTTATGCAACAGGATCAAAGGGTATGAATGAAAAACCATTGTTGACAATTGTAATGCCCTCTTACAATGAAGCAGAGAACCTGGTTGTAATATTGCCGCCATTAATTGAATTATGCCGCCAGCGAAATTGGAAAACCATCCTGGTAAATGACGGCTCTACAGACAAGACAAAAGAAATAGTGTTGCCTTTTGAAGGAAATGATTTCTTCGTCGCCCTTCATCACAAACTAAATAAAGGGTATGGCGCTGCGATCAAAACTGGTATCCAGGCTTGTGATACGACGTATGTAATTACCATTGATGCAGATGGGCAACATAACATAGCGGATATCGAAAAACTAGTCACCTGCATGCAACGTAATGATGCAGATATGGTGGTTGGATCCAGGAGAGGGACTAAATCTGAATCTGTTTCACGCGGCATCGGTAAATCGATCATACGAACCATCGCACAGATGCTGATGCAGGTGCCGATCTATGATATTAATTCAGGCATGAAGATTTATAATTCCGTACTCGCTCGTAAATATCTTCACCTGGCTCCGGATACCATGGCCTTCAGTGATATTATTACATTAGTGTTTATCAACAACCGGCATCTTGTACTCGAAGAACCTATCACCATTTCCAGTCGGTTGAAAGGTAAAAGCACCATTGGAATGCAGACTGCATTTCAAACAGTGATGGAGATTGTCAATATCCTGGTGTTGTTTAATCCGATGAAAATCTTTTTGCCGATTGCGGTGCTAACCTTTACTATTACGCTGATCTGGGGTATTCCGCTGGTACTGGCGGGGCGTGGTATCAGTACAGGTACATTACTTGGCTTAGTCTCCACAATGATTTTCTTTTTCCTTGGGCTGATCACAGAACAACTTTCGCAGATTCGAAGAAATCAGAAACAGGCTTCCGGGGACAAGTAAATGAAGTTTGAATTCTATACCATGACGCAACTCCCCTTCATCTCGATTATCATTCCTGCGAAGAATGAGGAGATACTTTTACGTGGTTGCATCAACAGTCTTCATCAACTTGATTATCCAAAAGAGAAATTTGAAATTATTATTGTGGATGGTCTCTCTAAAGATAATTCCGTCGCTGTTGCACGTGAGATGGGAGCAAAGGTCATCAGCAATGCAAAGCAAACCGTTTCTCCAGGTAGGAATATAGGATTTGAAAATGCTAAAGGAGAATTAATAGCCTTTACGGATGCAGATTGTATTGTCGATATAAACTGGTTGTCCAATTGCATAAAATATTTCGAGAATGATAAAGCCGTCGCTTGTGTTGGAGGTCCGAATCTTACACCTACCGATGAAAGTGATTTTGGAAAGGCAGTAGGCTTTGTATTTGACCAACCTGTTTTTGCTGCAGGCTCTATTCATGCCAGGGAACTCAATGAGGTGAAGGAGGTAAGTAGTATTCCCGGATGCAATGCTATCTATAGACAATCCATACTTAGCCAGGTGATGCCATTGGATGAAAGCATGCTGACGGGTGATGATACTTTGTTAAATCGCAAGATCCTGGACTTGGGCAGCCGGTTATTATATACACCTGATGTAATCGTGTTTCATTATCGCCGGCCTACTCCCCGAAAACTTTGGAGGCAATTCTACCGCTATGCGATTGGAAGGTTGCAGGTGGGTAAAAAGGACAAAAGATTACTCAACATCGCTCATGTGCTGATCGGACTCAGTCTTCCTTTATGTCTGCTGTCAGTTTTAATGCTGATATGGAGCAAAAATTTTCTTCTATTGTCGTTCATGCTGTTAATATCAATTCTGTTTCTCCTTTATTTCTCTATCAAAGGAATGATAAAATGGAAATCACCGGGTGTGGGCTTGCAGGTATCGCTTGTGATCATGTTGATCATGACAGCATGGTCTTATGGGTTTCTTAGAGAGTTGTTATTTCCGCTGCCTTCTAACCACATGACCCCCTGAAGGGGAATTTGATCCTCCTAACCCCCACCCCCTGAAAGGATGATTTGATCAGGAAAACTAAGGTCCCCCTTTCAGGGGTAGGGAGTGAGATTAATTTCCCTTTCAAGTGGAAGCGCGTGAGATTAATCTCCCTTTCAAGGGGAGCTTATATTAGTTGGTACAAAAGTTAAATCCAAACAGCGGGCTTATGTAGAACATATCCGTCTGGTTTTGTTACAGTGTTTGGCAACTGATTATTATTAAGATCTGCCACATCAAGCGTTTCATAAACATCAGCTATTTCTTGTAATTGATAAGAAAACCTTTGTGGTGGAAAAAATATTTGAATTTGTTTGTGCGGGAAATGCTCCTTTATCATTTTTATAGGAGGAACCAAGTCGCTATCAGCCGTTATCAAGATTGCGGTATCAAATTTATCCGTAAATGCATCAGTGAGTAATTGGGTTGCAATTTGCACATCAGTCATTTTTTCACTTTTAGAATCCCATGAATCTCCACATGCCCCACATGTTATTCCATTTTGAATAACCTGATATTGACCATAATAAATTTTAGTGGCAGTGCCATACTGCAATGCTTCTAAGTATTTTTTTTGTCGATTTCGCTTTGGCTCATCGCCTTTTATTCTGGCAGTAAAGTATTTACATCTATAAGATGGTCCTCGGGCAGGATTATGGAGGCAGAAAGCGCTGCTAAATCAAGCCATAAGTGCTGATTGCCTGTATAGTTTTTCATCCCGAAGTAAAGATTAAAACCATCTATATAAGTTATTATCCTGCTCACGATTTTTAATATATTACATAAACCATTGTAAATAAGTCAATTATAAACACAATGGCACTGTAAGAAAACATAACACATTAACTTTTTATTTTTTAAACTATTAACTTTTATATTATACATACCGTTATATTTGCAGTCAAGATACAGCGCCGGAGTTAGTCCCTTCGGTAAAATCGCCTTCTGTCAAGGGAGGCGATTTTTTTTATACTAATTCTCATCCTTGAATTAAGCTTTCCCAATAAGCTGATTATACGTGATTCTGGTTGAATCTGCTTTCAGTATTGCACCTTCAAATCTTTGTACACCCCTCTCGACCTAACATTGTAGCGATAAGAAAACTCATTGCAATAACTGTGCAATGTTTGTCAGACTCGGATTGATGGATATCCATTATACCTCTTTTCATAATAACCCAGAAGCCTTAGATATTTGTAATACCTTTTAATAACTTTTAAAATCAAACTAATTGCCATGAGTTCAAACAGAACTAGCGAGACCTGCGAAGTCGAGGGCTTCTATATGTTTGCCACTCACAGCAGCGTTAAAGTATTTGTAAGAAAGGGAGCGAGATTTCCAAGATGCAGCAATGGACATATGACTCAGTGGATTCTTATTTGACCTGTCATAGCTGTTAAGTACTTCCTATTTAAGGAGATTAGGGGGATAAAGGTTAGTGCGAACAAGCTGAGTAAACAACATTTCATACTGTTCCCCCATTCGCTCTTCCGAATAACTTGATACTGCTTTTTGATAAGCATTTTTTGGTTTTTCAGTATCCCTCCATGATTCAAGTATAGCCTGATCAATAGTTAACTCATCATGACTATCAAAAAACGTTGCTTCGTCGTCCGTAAAGGCTTCACGGAAAGCAGGGATGTCAGCGCAAACTATTTTCTTTTGATATCCTGCTGCTTCTATCAGGGAAAGACTAAATCCTTCGCTCACCGATGGATGCGCACTGATATCGAATAGCTCATTAAAGGCATGGGCGTGTGGAATATATCCCAATAATTTTACCCTGTCCTGCAGACCGAACTTCGTAACGAGGTTGGTCAGGTTAGTTCTTTCGGGTCCTTCTCCTACAATAATTAGTCCACCAGTCTTCACTCTACTGAGATGCCGGATTAAGATATCAATTCGCTTTCTGGAAATAAGCGCTGCGATGGTGCCTATGCAGTACGTATATTTTTTCCTGATCTCTTCCGCCAGAATATGATGTTGAGGTAAAATCACGTTCGGATTATGCACAATGTTTTTCCCATTATAGATTCTGCTAAACGAGTTTTGAGGTAAGCGCTTTCGATAATATTGTAATGCATCTTCGGTAAGCACTACAATATGATCTATTCTTTTCCAAAAAAATATCCATGACCATCCGATGATCCTTGAAACGATCAGATTGTAGAGCATTTCCAATTCTGTAAATACATAATTATGGATAGTGCTTACTGATTTTGCGCGACTATGCCGGGACTTTCTTAATGCAACAAAGGCATCAGGCAGGAAACCATGACTATGAATAATATCATATTCATCCCAGTCGATGCGGCTAAAAAGATTGATTTTTACAAAGGTCATTCCTTCATCTTGCCACAAGACTGATGAGGCTTTGATGTAATAAACTGTAACCGTGTGACCTGTCCGCGTAAGCTGAATTGCCACAGTTATTGCTACCTGGACGGGTGCAAGTTCATGTAGGGAAGGTACAATGATGGCGATTTTCATACAGGCATTTGCGGGTTGAAATCCGATCAAATGTAGATTGAATTTTCACCAATCAATTACTTGGTATATTGGGTGCTACTAATTCCTCTATGCGTCTGGCTTATGGAACTACTACCGGATGTTTCGGTCATCATTACCATGTACAATTCGGAATCCTTTGTTGAAAATGCAATACAATCCGTTTTGCAACAGGAACCACATGGATTGAGCATTGAAATCATTGTGGTCGATGATGGCAGTACCGATGCATCTTGCCAGGTGGTGGAAAAGATTAAAAACCAGGCTATCCGTTTGATCTCATTACCAGAAAACATGGGACAAGCTCTTGCACGAAATAAAGGTCTGAAGGAAGCAAAAGGACAATGGATTCAATTTCTCGACAGTGATGATCGGATAGGTCATGACTTGTACCCCAAATTTGAGAAGAGTCTTCGGCCAGATATTAACTGCTACCTCTTTTCTTTTATACTGGAATCACCAACACAGACTCTACAACAAACCATCACCTCTATAAAAGATAAAAGAGCTTTCGGACATTTTGGAGGAAGTGCATGCAATAAGTTTATACTAAAGAAAATATGCCTGCCTTTTAAACCTTTTAGATATTCCGATATTTGTTTTACAGTCGACATGATGATTGAAGCCAAATTAAACATGGCCCTTATTCCGGATGCATATTATTTGTACAACAAGAAAAACGAAAATTCTATTACTGCCAATTTTGACAAAGTCGAATTTCAACAGATGTTTAAATATCTACTAGACCAGGTGGGTAGAAGTGATGCATGGACGAGAAAGTATATCCTTGAAATGACGGTTGCCTTTTTATTTGACCGGAATATCCCTTTGCCCGTCAGCGTTCGGGATGCTTATCTTTCGCTTCAGAAATTATACAGCTATCTTCCGGCCGTCATCTTTAATCAAAACAGGCATTTCATTAAAAGTGAAAGCGTGTAACTCAACTTATGCAAATCCAGGTTTATTCAGCTACAGGCAAATCGAATCTTTGGAGGACATTGAAAGCTATCGGAAAGGAATTTCCGGTGGCGCATGCACTTGGATTTCGTTTTGCTGAACGCAATATTCGAGCCCGCTATCGTCAAAGCTTGCTTGGTATCGTTTGGGCGCTCATTCCTCCTTTAGCAACCGCAGGCATCTGGATCTTTTTGAATCAGAAGAATATTGTCACGCTCAATCACACAGGAAGCAATTATGCTTTATTTGTGATTACAGGCACTATGCTTTGGTCTGTTTTTTCCAATGCCGTGACCATGCCAATACAATCAATCCAGGCCAATGCACCGATTTTGGTGAAAGTGAATTTTCCACGCGAAGCATTAATGATCACTGCTTTTTATGAAATCGTATTTACTTCCTTGATTTCATTAATGATCATTGTCGCTGAAATCCTGATCTTCCAGATCCCGGTCACTGGGTATACATTTTTATTTATTCCCGCAGTCTTTATCCTCATCATGTTAGGGATGTGTTTTGGACTTTTGCTATTGCCTTTCGCTATTTTGTATAAAGACATACAGTTTGCCTTGCCGACTTTTTTACAAATAGCGATGTATGCTACACCGGTTGTGTATGCTACAACGGAATTGAGTGGTGTATTCAGGATTTTTACATTCAATCCTGTGAGTCCTGTTCTGGTGAGTGCACGCGATTGGATTCTTGGATTGCAGAGTACGACCGGGCTTCTGACACTTGGATGTATTGGCTTAGTCACGATCGTTATCCTGGTGGCGGGATTCATCCTGCAGCGCATCGCGATGGAAATATTAATTGAACGTATGGGGACATGATGAGGAGCAAGGATGAGATTTTAGTTGAAGTCAAAAATGTTTCCAAGAAATTCAGCCGGAGTCTGAATAAAGGCATGTGGTATGGCCTCAAAGATTTAGGCAGTGCTGTATTTGGTTCCAATCAAAATCGATCAGTCCTGCGTGATGGAGAATTTTGGGCTGTTAAGGATGTTAGTTTTAGTTTGCGTAGGGGAGAATGCCTTGGGTTGATCGGCCGCAATGGTGCAGGCAAAAGCACTTTATTGAAAATGTTGAATGGATTGATCCGTCCTGATGAAGGGACGATCACTATGAAAGGAAAAATCGGAGCCCTGATCGAACTGAGTGCCGGATTTAATCCACTGTTATCAGGTCGTGAAAATGTTTATGTCAATGGACAACTACTTGGATTCAGTAAAAAAGAAATTGATCAAAAATTCAAAGCCATCATTGAATTTGCGGAGATAGGTGAATTCATCGATTCACCGGTACAGAATTATAGTTCAGGGATGAAAGTGCGTTTAGGTTTTGCGGTGGCTGCGCAAATGGAACCAGATGTTTTATTGATCGATGAAGTATTAGCCGTCGGAGATATGGGCTTTGTGCTCAAATGCCTCAATAAGATGGATGAACTGCGTACGAAAACGGCGATGATATTTGTCTCACACAATATGCCGATGGTGAGCCGCATGTGTAGTCGCATTTGCCTTTTGAAAGAAGATAAAACTACTTATCAGACGGATGATGTTGGTTCAGGCATAACGCAATACTATGGAGGATTCAAACAGGAACTAGGAAGTTTTCAGGGAACGAATAAAGTAGAAGTAAAAGGTATAGTGCTTGAATCGGAAGGACACAGATCCAGCGAAGAAGGTCTGGTTACAGTTCAACATGGAAAGGATTTAATTCTAACTGTTGATATCATTTGTCATCAGCCTGTTCATCAGCCTAAAATGCATTTGGCATTTTATGACCAGGAGCAACGCAATTTTGCTGAAGTATTTAATTTTTTCGATCATGTCAACGCTGAAGAGATTGTGGGGCTTGTAAGATTCAGGGCAATCATTCCGAACATACCTTTTTCCCAGGGTCAATATTCCATCACGATTGGATTGAATGAAAACCGGGACGGCCAACGGAATATGCTATTTCGATATCAGTCGGCAGTTTATTTTCTGGTAGAAAGCAAACAACATGGTTGGTCGCCCATTCAATTGAATCCTGTCTGGGAACTCATCCCTCAACCAAATGAACAATCATGATTCCCGTAACCAAAACTTTTCTCCCACCACTTGAAGAATATCAGGCCGTATTAAAGCGGGCATGGGATAAGCAATGGCTGACCAATCGGGGAGAACTTGTGCTGGAGTTGGAAGAAAAGCTGAAGGAATATTTATCTGTAAAAAATATACTGGTTACCAATAATGGAACTGTTCCATTGCAGATCGCTTTAAAACTTTTGGCGAATGGAGGAGAAGTGATTACCACTCCATTTAGCTATGTGGCTTCCACTTCTGCTATCGTTTGGGAAAACTGCACACCGGTTTTTGTAGACATACATCCCGGATACTTAACGATGGATGAAACTAAAATTGAAGCTGCCATAACTTCTAGTACAACTGCAATTCTCGCTACACATGTTTTTGGAAATCCATGCGCTTTTGAAGAAATTGAAATTATTGCCCAAAAACATAACCTTGCCGTGATCTATGATGGAGCTCATGCCTTTGGAGTTCAATATAAGGGGCGGTCACTTTTCGATTATGGTGATGTCAGTACTTGTAGCTTTCATGCAACGAAATTATTTCATACCGGGGAAGGAGGTGCTTTATTTTGTAAGGACGAAGCCTTGTATCGCAAGATGTACCAATCGCATAACTTTGGACATAAAGGACAACTTGAATTCCACGGTGTGGGCATCAATGGTAAAATTTCAGAATTACAGGCAGCACTCGGTTTGGCTGTGCTTCCTTACATGGAACAGATATTGTACGCCCGGAGTGAAATAGTAAGTTATTATGATGAGCGGCTGGATTTTACACGATTGCAGAAATTGAAAATTCGTGAACATACCTCCTGGAATTATGCGTACTATCCAATTATTTTTCAAACGGAAGCTGACTTGCTGGATTCACAGCAAAGAATGAATGCGCTTGATATTTTCCCACGTAGATATTTTTATCCATCACTGAATACGCTTCCTTATGTGCAGGCGAAAGCAATGGAAATATCCGAAAGCACTGCAGCAAGAATTTTATGTTTGCCTTTGTATACAGGCTTAGTGGAGTCTGAACTGGATTTAATCATCTCAATTTTAAATTAATTCCCGAATGAGACGCTATGGTTTTCAAATAGCCTTTTCTATAATTGCCCTAGCCTGTTTAATGTCGATCCTTCAAACCGATAACCTGTTTTATTACATCCGCACCCTACTGCTTTTTAAAATCTTTGTCCTAATCTCGATTCCTGTGATTGGTCTATGGATGTTTTTATCCATCAGGGATTATATTCAGCAGCGGGGGATCATTTACTATTGTGTACACAAGTTCAGTTCCTTACCAATACCCAGGGCGGCGAAATACGTTATCGCAATCGTGTTAATTGGCAATGTCATGGCGATAAGTTTCGGATCACAACGATATCCGTTTTATGACGTAGGAATGTTTAGATGGCCGAAAGATTTCGTGAGCAGAGATAAAATAAATTATGAGGTTAAATATTTTTACTGGCAGCAGGGCACGTATAAAATTCTGGAAGTTCGCAAAGAATGCTCCTTCTTGCTGGCAGAACATTTTGGATGGGGCTATTCACATGATTTGGCTTACGCCAATACGTATTTTCATAAAGGAGAGAAAGAAAATTTTGAATTCGTCAGCCATGAGATGAAGGAAAGAGGAATCGATACACTTTGGGCTGGCGTGCATTCAGTCAATTTTGAAACGCACAAGGTGACTTTTGATCCGGATATTTGCAATGCTATCAAAATCAATCAGAGGCCGGATTTGTATTATGGTCCGATCTTTATTCCCTCATATCAATTGGAAAAGTGTGAAGAATTAAAATAATAATGGGAGAACTTTTAAAAATAATGACTCTGTGTAGAGTGAGGATCCCTGAACTTGCCGAAGGGAAGAAAAAATATACCCAGGTGTGAATTTGCTTTCCCTTCGACGGGCTCAGGGACCGGTCTATAGAACATGACTTTAGCAATATCGAAATGGAAAACTCAGGGACCATAAATAAGAGACTGTTTTTTAACCAGATAAAATGAAATTAAACGAGGAGAATATTTTGGTCAGAATGGAACAACCTGGTTCAGTTTATCAACTGGCTGTGTTCAGGATTTTACTGGGACTTCAGATCTTCTATTCTTCAGGCGGTAAGATTTTTCAGTACTTATTGCAGGTACCTGATACTGCACACACTTCTAATATTTTTCCCGGATGGATCAACAAATGGGTTGACATTATTGCCATTCCATTCTTACAACCCATCACGCAGATATTGTCTATTTTTTTAGTGCTGGGCCTGTTCACCCGGTATATC
>JALYSC010000333.1 GCA_030855005.1 Bacteroidota bacterium
GGACCATACAGTAGCGGGTAAGTCAGGCGAAGATATTCATGCAAATCGGATTGCAAGCAGGGGCAATGACTTACACAGCTGCCAGATATTCGGCTGAATAATGATTCTCGATCTGATCAAGGATCTCATAGAGGATATGAGGACTCATTTCAGACACCAGAAGCGCGCGGAAATGCTTGATGCCTTCCAGTGATTTAAAATAATTGGTATAGTGTCTTCGCATTTCGACAACACCAAGCCTTTCTCCTTTCCAATCTATTGAATGACGGAGATGACGCCGGGCTGCATCCACTCTTTCAGATAATACAGGAGCCTCAAGTTTTTCTCCGGTGGCCAGATAATGTTTAATCTCCCTGAAGATCCATGGGTACCCAATACTGGCGCGACCAATCATCACACCATCGACTCCATATCTTTCCTTGTATTCTTTCGCTTTTTCGGGTGTGTCAATGTCTCCGTTCCCAAAAACAGGAATCTTCATTCGTGGATTATTTTTCACTTCCCCAACTAGTGTCCAGTCTGCTTCGCCTTTATACATCTGAGAACGTGTGCGTGCATGAATGGAGATCGCCTCAATGCCAATATCCTGAAGACGTTCGGCAACTTCTACAATATGTTTTGAATTTTCATCCCATCCTAGACGAGTTTTTACTGTAACAGGAAGATGACTTCGTTTGACTATAGCTTCTGTCAGACGTATCATCTTTGGTACGTCTTTCAAAATTCCTGCACCTGCATCTTTACACACTACTTTCTTCACCGGACATCCATAATTGATGTCAAGTAATTCTGGTTTGGCTTCAAGGACTATATCCGTCGCCTGTACCATGGATTCTAATTCCGCACCAAATATTTGAATTCCAATGGGCCTCTCCTGATCGTAGATATCAAGTTTTTGCATGCTCTTCTCTGCATCCCTGATCAATCCCTCTACGCTGATAAATTCTGTGTAGAGCATATCACAACCCTGCTCTTTGCAGAGAAATCTAAATGGTGGATCACTGACATCTTCCATCGGTGCCAGCAATAAGGGAAATTCGCCTAAATCAAGATCTCGAATCTTTGCCATGGTTGAATTTCTTCTCTATTTTCCTAATTGATCCACCAAGATAAGGATCGTTAACACAGCCGTGGCTTGTGTCAGGGTATCACGAAGCACAGTGCCCCAGTTAATGTCTGTTTTCTCCTTGGCCAATAGTGGTTTTGCGGGTTTGTTACCGACTGTAATGATAGCTCCCCGTTTAACTTTAGGATAGGTATTCAAAAAGAGAAATTTACGTGCCTTGCGTACGTGTCCATCGGCAAACTGAACTTTAATTTCTGAAGGCGAACCTTCTTCACTGACTCCGGCCGCAAAATTATCGACGTAATATTTAGCACTTTTTTCTCCACGAAATGCAACTGAAATAGATTTTTCGCCCTGCAGATAGCCATCGGAATATTCATCATCCAGATTGACATTTCCACCAATTGTGACCAGATCACGACTTTTTGGAATTTCAATAAGATCACCAGAACGCAAAGCTACATTCGATGGCACATTATTATCTTCCAGTATCTTATGCAGATTAATCACCACCAATCCTGTAGCGTCACCATTACGATACATACGCGCACCATCAGAAAATGCTTCTCCTGTAAGGCCACCTGCACGGTCGATGAGATCGGAAATCCGTTCATTATCTTTTAGAATAGCGTACACACCAGGGTATTTTACTTCTCCTTGAAGTGTGACTGTCTGTTGTAATTCAAACTCCGGTATGTCTCTAACATAAATATTATCATACGGTATTAACTTAACACTACTATCATCTGTCGCGTTGAGATTGAAATCAGCAGGTAGTTGAGTAGTATATTGTGTGACTTTTAAATCCTTACCATTACCAAATTCTGACCGTGCAATATCAATTCTTTCACGGTCAGCAGAAAATGTGAACCCACCGGCCAGATTCACAAGATCAGCAAGTGTCATATTAGGACCGTAAGCATATTCCTGCGGACGTCGTACTGCACCAAAAATGGAAACAGTGAGGTTATCACGAAGATTAGATTTATTGTATACCAGAATTCTATCACCTGCCTGAATACTTACATTTTCAGCTGATTCTGGTGCGTTAAAAGCTTCCCGAAGATTAACATGAACATATTCCACTGTCTTAGGCTCAGTAGGATCTCGTCTAACTATATATCCAAAATCGGCAGCCTCCAGTGTCAATCCACCCGCTAATAGAATTGCGTCTTCCAGCTTAATTTCTCCTGTGGGGTCAATTGAAAATGAGTCAGGTCGTCTAACAGCGCCACCAACAGAAAATGTCTTTTGTTCAGAAAAGGAGCTTAGGGTAGCGATCTGAACCTGATCCAAATCATTAAGTATCATATTTTCCGGAGACGCAGGATTAGCCAGGATATTTTCCAGACTTACTCTTTGATATCGATATGTATTATCGGGTTGGTGCACCAAAACGATAGCATAATCGAGTCTTGATTCCGGCTTAAGTCGACTCTGCTCTAACAAATCAGTCAACCGCATACTCTCCTTTCTTTCGTATTGACCCGGAAATTTAACCGCCCCATTAATCGTCACATAATTAATTGGTGTTTCTTCCAGTGTTTTAATAATAATCTGATCTCCATTGTATAAAATATAATCACCTCCGGCTACAAGCAATTCTTTATAATTAATATTGGTTACAACACGTCTGTCTGCGAGATATCGTGTGATCTGTACATCAGATAAAAAACTATTTGCTTTTACTCCACCAGCATACTTGATTAATGATGCCAGATTTTCTTTTTCTAACAATTCGTATGTGAATGGTCTTGTAATGGCTCCATTAATCGTCACCACCTTTTCTGCCACCGGGATATGGATATAGTCATTATTCTGTAAGAAGAAATTTTGAGCTACCGATGGGTCATTCATAAACTCATACACATCAAGTTGTCGTACTACATTTCCACTAATGACTTTAATATTTCTAACAGAACCAATTACAGTAGGTCCTCCTGCTGCACTGATGATATTGAATGCGGTATTAAACGCCGGCAGCGTATAAGAACCAGGAGCAACCGCTTCTCCAAATACGTTGACTGTTATATTTCGTGGACGGTTAATCGTAACCTGAAATTCACCTCGCGTAATGACATAATATTGCTCGAATCGCTGATAGAGTAATTCTTTTAGCGCAGCATAAGTGATGCCCCGGACTAAAATTTTTGGTAATGCTGAAGGACGGATAAATCCATCTACGGAGACTTCCAATATCTGATCGAACTGTGATCGTCCGAAGGCTACTATTCCAATCTTATCTCCTGATCCTATGATATAATTTTCAGGAGGAATGATATCCTCTGTTTTCTGAAAAACCTGGATGGAATTGTTCTTAAATATGTCCTGTCCATAAATGAAAGAAGGGTTCGTTGATGCAGCTACACCGTCAGGAGGCAATTCCGGTCTGGTAGGAGACTGGGGATCAATTGGTTTTACAATAGTATCCTCTCTGGTTTCAACTGTATCGTTTGCATTCTGGTCATATTTCTCCGATTCCATTTCTGCGACGGTTTGTAATACAACCTTCTGAAACTCTTCTGCCTGATCGGGACGAATGCGGTTTGGATCATATCCCTTGGTTAATAATCTTGCTCTTAAGGAATCTTCTGAAATTCCCTTCTCATTGAGCAATTCGAGCAACTCAGATTGCGAAACCTGCGCTTCAGCAAATTGAATCGCTATGCCAAAAGAAAATAAAATGACCAGGGTGATATGACGAATAGATAAAATCATATTTGTGATTTACTCAAAATAATCTTTACTCTGCATTCAGCGCTCCGCGGAAATAATCCAGTGTCGTCACCAGACCATCTGCCCGTTCGATCTTAGGTTCCCAGTCGAGCAATCTCCGCGCAAGAGTGATATCCGGTTGCCTTACCTTAGGATCATCTTCCGGCAATGGATGATAATCGATATGTGCTTCAGGATTTCCAACGAGGTCAAGGATTTCCCGGGCAAGCTGGAGGATTGTTATTTCGTCCGGATTTCCAATATTGACAGGGAGAGAATAACCACTCAACAATAAACGGTAGATCCCTTCTACAAGGTCATCTACATAACAAAAGGACCGTGTCTGGTTACCATCACCATATACAGTCAACCCTTCACCTCTCAAAGCTTGTGCCATAAAGGCGGGTAATGCTCTGCCATCTTCAATTCGCATGCGAGGTCCGTAGGTATTGAATAT
>JALYSC010000334.1 GCA_030855005.1 Bacteroidota bacterium
GTATTGATCAGCATCACACCCCGCTTCATTTTGTGTATGAGCTCCGCATTGATAATATGCTTTGTGTCATCTTTCAACGGAACATGCAATGAGATAATGTCAGATTGCTCACATAGCGTGTTATTATCTACATACTTGAGTCCATAATCTTTTATCAGTGAAGCATTTTCATTCGTATCATGCGCGAGGATCGTACACCCAAAGCCATGTAGGATTTTTACAATCAGACTTCCAATCTGGCCAGTGCCGATGATACCGGCAACTTTGCCATGCATATCAAAGCCGGTTAGTCCATCCAGGGAGAAATTCAACTCGTTGATCCGGTTATGCGCATGTACCAATTGCCTGTTAAGGGCAAGCATCATAGCAACCGTATGCTCGGCGACGGCATACGGCGAATAAGATGGTACCCGTGCTACTCCAATGTTTACTCTTTCTGCTTCCTTCAGATCAACGTGGTTATATCCTGCAGAGCGCAAAGCCAAATAACGGATTCCCAATGCCGCGAGTTTTTGTATCGTTCCGGCAGGTGCCGGATCGGTCACGAAAATGCTGGCAGCTACGCAACCTGCAGCAAGATGAACAGTATTTTCAGAAAGATTTACTTCATGCAATATCATATCGTGACGGTTATCATTTGCATTCACTAAATATTCACGCTCAAATTTGTGAGCACTATAAACAATTGTTTTCATACTTATTTTTATGTCAGGATATACAGAGGTGTGATCGTCAATTGACGAGTGAGGTGTGTATCCTCACCTCTACATTGTGTTGGTTGCCGTCATCAACTAGTTGAATTTCATTTGAATCAATCAATTGCTCATCTTCAAAAAATATGACTTCCTCTTTTTCATGATTAGTTTGGATGAGATCAAAGACATAGGAGGTATTTATATACCTGTAAATTAATTTAACAGTCCTCCATTCTTCCGGTAGACAAGGTTCAAAGGTGAGTGTATTGCCACGGCGTTTTAATCCAAAGACATATTCAATGATCAATTGATACACCCAGCCTGCAGAACCTGTATACCAGGTCCAGCCACCACGGCCCATCTGGTTAGGTATGGCATAAACATCCGCTGCGATGACGTATGGCTCCACTTTATATTTTTGTACGCCCTCCGGGGACTGAGCATGACGTATAGGATTGATCATCTGTAGCAACTGCCACATTTTTGCTTTATCACGTTTGGCTGCAAATGCCATGATCATCCAGATAGCAGCATGCGTATACTGTCCACCATTTTCTCTCACACCGGGAACGTATCCCTTGATATATCCCGGATTCAGTGATGACTTATCAAAGGGAGGATCAAATAATTTTATGATTTTATTCCCCGCATCGATGAGGTATGTATCCGCCTGCTTCAATGCCTCTTCCGTACGCGCATGATCACCAGCTTTTGAAATGACAGACCAGCTTTGTGCAATAGAATCAATCTTACATTCATCATTCGATTTTGATCCCAGCGGTGTGCCATCATCAAAATACGCCCTGCGATACCATAAGCCATCCCATGCATGCTCTTCAATGTTCTTGCGGAGATCGATGCTGACCTGGCGATATCTTACGATATCCACATCTTCATTTTTTATTTCAGCGATTTCGATCCATCGTTGCAGGGTATCGTATAGAAACCAACCAAGCCAAACACTCTCACCTTTACCCTGCTCACCCACACGATCCATACCATCATTCCAATCACCTGATCCCATCAGCGGCAATCCATGCACTCCAAACTTACATCCAAATTCCAATGCTCTGATACAATGCTCATACAAGGATGCAACCTGATCTGACCTGATCGGCAGATCGTAATATGAATCCTCATCTTTGTTTAGCTCACGACTTTCAAGGAATTGGATCTGCTCATCGAGCACGGTTATATCACCCGTAATCATCACATATTTGGAAGTGACATAGGGCAACCATAAATAATCATCACTGCATTTGGTCCGCACACCACGGCCCACAGGTGGGTGCCACCAATGCTGTACATCCCCCTCCACAAATTGACGTGATGCACATAAGACGATTTGCTGTCGTGCCAGGGCAGGCTCTGCATATAAGAGTGACATCACATCCTGTAACTGGTCACGGAAACCAAAAGCACCACCGGATTGATAATAGCCACTGCGTGCCCACAACCTGCACGCTAGCGTTTGGTATGTAAGCCAGCCATTGGTCAATAAATTTATGCCGGCATCCGGTGTGTCAATCTGGATGGCAGACAACGTTTTTTTCCAATATGAATTAACGGCAGTAAGGGCTTCAATAGTTGCAGTTCTTCCACGGCTTTGACGTATCAGAAAATTGACATCATTCATATGCATGCCC
The DNA here is from genome assembly GCA_030855005.1 of Bacteroidota bacterium. GTDB lineage: Bacteria > Bacteroidota > Bacteroidia > Chitinophagales > Saprospiraceae > Opimibacter. The sequence goes on from JALYSC010000334.1 coordinate 2,342, forward strand.
GTTCCCATACGGAATATGATCTCTATCTCTTCACCTTCCTGCAGTGTCACAGGTATTTGTATCACTGCACACGGATCTAATGCAGCACCCGTCTTACCCGAGAGTTTTGTCTTGCGCATAGCATCAGGTGCAACAATGCTTCCATTACGTCCGATGAACTCATCCCTGTCGGTGGTCATCGTGCGTGTCGCATGATTGACGTCAAAGAATGCTACTAATTGACCAAACTCGGTCTGATAAGAATTGCGTGCAATGATTGCTCCGCTGTTGAGATCCAGTTCGGTAACAATGTGCATTAACGTCTTATGCCGAAGATCGCCCAGGACCCATTCAATATATCCTGTAGCTGACAGTGTCCTGCTGCTACCAGACACGTTTTTCAACCGAAGCACAGAATATTTGATTGGATGAACCGGATCGATGAAGACGATTAGTTCTGATTGAATACCTTCTTCCATGTGTTCAAACACACTGTATCCAAATCCATGTCGTGTATGATAAGGAGTTCGTCCGCGAGTTGGCAGAGGAGCAGGTGACCAATACTTGCCAGTTTCTTCATCCCGGATGTAAAAATGTTCTCCACCCATGTCAGTGACAGGATCATTATTCCATGGGGTCAGACGTAATTCATGTGCATTTTGAAACCAGGTATATGACTGACCACTTTCAGAGATGACTGTTCCAAAATTTTGATTGGCGATCACATTCGACCATGGCGCAGGTGTAGTATGATCAGGTGATGTAGTGATCACATATTCTTTCCCATCATTAGAAAAACCACCCAGACCATTAAAGAATTTCAGGTTAGTATGAGATGGTAAAACGCCGGTATAACTTATCAGGGATTTAGCAGGAGAGAAATTTGGGATGACGGGCTTCAATCGTTTTCTCCTGCTGAGTTGACCTTCAAGTGTTCCCAACTTATCAGAAATGAATACACGTGCTACAGTTTGGAATAGCAATCGATCTTCATTCGATAATTGTTCTGACGTCCGTATATAAATTCCTCCAGGTTTATCCTGAATGTCATTAGTGTGTGTGGGTGCTATCATTGATAATATCTGGTTGTGTAACACCTGTCGATAACCCCCATGATCTTCATTCCAGATGACGAGGTCCACTTTCAATCCTTTTAATCTCCAGAATGCATGAGCCTGTACGAGTTTTTGTACCAGATCAATATTTGCATTGTCTTCAATCTGCACAAGTACTATCGGCCAGTCACCGGATACGGAATGACTCCACAAGCCCGATTGTCCACGATGATTTTTCATGATGATGGAAGGATCAGCACGAAGTGATGCATTAGAATATATAATCGAGCCAGCTAACCTGCAATACAGGATCGCGTCAGCAGCTGTCGCATTGATCTGGCGCAGCATGACATGGCTATGTGTCCATGCCAATTCGAATGCCCGATCTGCCAGATGTTTATCCTGGTATTTATTGACGAGATGCTGACATTCCTCCTGTGTATTGCCAATACCGTATACCAGATCCAATGTGATGGATTCATAGGGTTTTAAAATGAGCTTGTATTGAATGGCAACGATGGGATCCAATACAGATCCCTGGCTTCCAGACAATCCATCCTCTTCATACATTGCATCCGGATCGGCAATCGTATTTCCTCTTCCAATAAATTGATCCCTGTTAGTCTCAAAAGATATTTTTTGAGTTTCAGCTCCATGTACTTTCATGAGGTGAAACATGTAGGGTGGGTGTTCATTTTCTGACCGTGGCCTGCGCGTGCACATGATCGCCTGCTGTTCTTTCAGAATTTCGGTCTGAACAAATAAATTGCTGAATGTTGGATGCAACATTTCCGCAATTCCATTTTTCAATACGACTTCCGCATAACTTGTGACTTCAATTTGTCTTCGCTTACGCG
>JALYSC010000335.1 GCA_030855005.1 Bacteroidota bacterium
TTGCGCGCGACGGTTTTGCCCTGCGGATCGAGTAATTCCTTGTGGGGCATGACGTTGATGGAAGCTTTAAATTTCATGGGGCAAAGGTAATAATCCGATAATTACTGTGTCGACAGATTTATCTGTTGATTCAGATCATGTTCCTAGAGAGTGTTGAGAGAGTTGAGCATTGTTTCCTTTGGAAACAACCGGTTTAGAAAGTTTAGAAAAGGAATGTCGACGGTTACTCCTGTGAGTCAGTTCAACTTCTGAGGGAGAGTTGAGAGAGTTGAGCATTGTTTCCTTCGGAAACAAACGGTTGAGAAGGTTTAGAAAAGGAATGTCGACGGTTACTTCTGTGAGTCAGTTCAACTTCTGAGGGAGAGTTGAGAGAGTTGAGTATTGTTTCCTTCGGAAACATACGGTTGAGAAGGTTTAGAAAAGAAGGTATTTGTTGACTTCGCCAACAATCAGGATACATATCCTATAGACAGTAAAAGTTGTAAATCAAAAACTAAACCTACTAACCAATACAGGTGAAACCTGTAATTACTAAACCCTCTCAACTCATGCTTCAATGGAGCGAGTGTTACTTAGGGTAAAGCTGTGTGACAGTCAAAAAACTAAACCTGCTAAACCTTTGAATGTGAAACATGCAAAAACTAAACCTTCTCAACACATACTCGAGGTGGTCTTCAATTACAACTGTAACAGAAATCCGAAAGTTAATAAATCTTAAGACCGAGATTGATGACACCAAGCAACAAATAAAGTAAAAGTCCTAACGGAATTGATATCGGCCCGATCGTAAACACCCCGATCGCAATGGCAGCAAAAAGTATAATTGCAATGGTAATCGCCTTTTTTGGCGACTTCAATCCAGGCAGTTTTAAAGGCAAGTGATAGGCAACCATCACAATCACAGGAATCAGAATGATGAGGAAAGGCATCTCAGCGACACTAAATCCAAAATCTTTATTGACATACTGAGCCCAAAGCCAACCGGCTATGAGCATAGCACCAGCAGGGGTAGCAAGACCCCAGAAATATTTTTTATCACGTGTATCAACATTGAATCGTGCGAGACGCAGACCGGCGGATGCGACTGTCAAAGCAGCTAACACACCAACAAATTGCTGGCTAAACTCCCCTCCGCCATACCGCGCACCCATGTAAAAGATCATCATACAGGGCAAGACTCCGAACGAAACTACATCGGCAAGTGAATCCAATTGAACACCAATGCCACCGGCCACTCCAAGTTTCCTGGCAAGCTGCCCATCTAATATGTCCGCCACGAGACACACGCCCATTAAACCCAAAGCGGTAGGTATCAACGTATTAGTCATAGCAATGACTGCGAGAGTACCGGCAGTCAGATTGATAAGTGTCAATACATTCGGGAGGTGACGCAGCCATTTCATAAGCCTAAGGTATTAATGCGATTGCACATAAGATTTTCAGTTCGTCTATTAATTATACTCATTGAGTAAGCTAGTGTTGGAATAGCCCAACCTCATCAGTTAACCATTCCGTCTACTTAATCGTTAAAGTAGTGTTAGAAATGCTATCTGCATGTGTATCAGAGACAACAGGTGCAGCAACATAATTGTTAAATTTGTATCTATTAAGACATCTTAAGTCACCTAAATGAGGACTATTTACCTGGTATTGTGGTTAGTGGCGTCCGGCGTAGCCCTCTATGGCCAACCGATCAATGATAATTGCGCTTCAGCTTTTAATATCCCCAATACGGATACCTGGTGCAGTGCCCCCGGAGCTTATACCAATGTCAATGCAACGCCTTACACAGGCACCCCTCCTACGAATCCATGTTTTCTCGATCTAACCAATGAGGTGTGGTTCACCTTTATTCCACAGACGCCAGCTATCTATTTCAGGATATCCGGGGCAGTGAATGGATTGGGGACTCTCCGCAATCCCGCCATTGCAGTTTTTGATGGAAGTTGTACTAATCTTAACCGTGTAGGTTGCAATATCGTCTCCTCTACAACCAATCAGGTTGAATTATCAGTGACTGGACTTGTCATTGGTCAGGTCTATTATTTATTGGTCGAAGGTCAGAATGATTTTGAAGGCACATTCCAGATTTGTCTTGAAGGATTTATTCCACCTCCTATTCCGCAATCCGATTGTGGTGAAGCTGTGATTTTATGCGATAAATCTGAATTCGTCATCGATACGATTTTAGGGGTTGGCCAGCAAGATCCCGGTGTAACTAATACCTGTGTATTTCAGGAATTAAGTTCTGTATGGTATTCATGGACTGTAGAAACAACAGGGATACTAACGTTCATATTAACTCCAAATAATTTTCAGCAGGGATTTGAATCAGATGATATTGATTTTGTCATCTATAAATTACCTGGAGGTCTTGATGATTGTGCGAACAAAGAGGTGGTGCGATGTATGGCTGCCGGATCGAATGGAACTCAATTTCAGGATTGGCAGCGTTGTAATGGTCCAACGGGATTAAGACCGGGCAGTACAGATGTAACTGAGGATGCCGGATGCATGGAAGCCGATGATGATAGTTGGCTCAAACCAATGGATGTTGTAGCGGGTGAGAGTTACACCATGTTGATTAATAATTTTTCACAGACAGGATTAGGATTTTCAATAGAGTGGGGTGGCACAGCTACATTCCAGGGACCAAAGCCAGCATTCGACGTTTCCGCAGTGCAGGCATTTGAATGCGACAAGACGATCATATTTGATAATCAGTCATTAGCTCCAACGGATAGTATCGTAAGTTATTTGTGGAATTTTGGTGCGGGAGCAAATCCACAATCGAGTGATTCAATAGGACCCATTTCAGTTATCTATGATTCATTCGGTCCTAAAAAAGTAGCTCTGACAGTCACCAGCTCTAAAGGATGTGAAGTCACTGAGATCCTTGATTTTTTTATTGAACCGTGTTGCGCTGATACCAGCACACTTGGAGTTAGTGCGATCATTACTGATCAACTTTGCCCTGGGACGGCGACAGGTGTAATACAGGGAGTCGGCATCAGTGGTGCTCCGCTTTATCAATACAGTCTTGACTGCGTAGATTATCAACCTTCCAGCGTATTTCCTGCGTTGATACCGGGTGATTATACGCTTTGCATTCAGGATGAGAAAGGATGTGAAAATCAGGTAGATATTACAGTCTTACCTGCCAATGGATATGGAGTTGAAGCAGGAGATACCATCTTTGTACAACTTGGAGATTCTTCACAAATTAATGCTGTAGCATTTCCAAATCTTCCTTCTGCGGTTGTATGGAATAATCTTAATACACTTCGATTTAATGGTACTGATATAACAAGCCTGTTGAATCCAACTGTAAGGCCACGCAGATCAGGTTGGTATACAGTGACGATTACAAATGAAGCTGGTTGTACGACAACAGATTCTGTTTTTGTTTTAGTTGATGTGTTTAAACCGGTTTATATTCCCAATGTCATTACAGCTAATCAGGATGATATCAATGACCGTGTTACCATTTATAGCAATGGCGCAGCAACGGGAGTAGAAGCATTCCAGATATTTGACCGGTGGGGGGGATTGATGTGGGAAGGGAAAGGTGATATGCTGCTAAATAATCCTTCGATGGGGTGGGATGGAACCTTCAAAGGACAACCTGTCAATACAGGTGTTTATTCATATCGCGCTGTGATAGAATTTTATGATGAACTTCCGCTGGCATACACCGGCACCATCACTGTATTGCGCTAGTATTATTTTCATGAACCAATTATTGATTTCTGTTAGCATTCTCTTTTCTTTTACAGCGTGTGTTGTAGAAGAAGGCGATCTGTCTCGATATACCAAGTCTAAAATAGAAAACGTAGAAGAAGCGAAAGACATTGACGTCACATACACGGATAGCAGTTATCTAGTATTCAAATTAAAGGCACCTCTCTCCAGAAGATCTATGGAACGATTCACTGCGCTGGAAGAATTTCCGGAGGGATTGGAAGTGACGTTTTATGATAAATCAGGTGCTGAGCGGAGCTGGCTCAAAGCAGATTATGCTATTCGCAACCAAGTGGATCGTACGATTACGGTTCAAAAGAATGTGGTCTTACGCAATGATCGTGGAGAGCGACTTGATGGACCTGAACTGATCTGGGATGAAAAGACAAAAGAGATCCGCACGGACCGGTTTGTCAAATTTTCTCAAGTAGATAAGATTATTTACAGTCATGGATTCAAATCCAATGAATCTTTTACCAGGTATGAGA
>JALYSC010000018.1 GCA_030855005.1 Bacteroidota bacterium
GTTGCTGGATTCAGGATTGAGTCACATGCAGGCAACAATGATCCTGGTTGCCGTCAATTGCTTCTTCATCTCATTTGTTGTCTATTTCCAGGACTTGGGTAATCTCAGTCTGCTGATCATATTATTGTTGATGGCAACAATACTGACAGCGATACCCTATGTGATATCACAAAATCGAAAGAGAAAATTACTGGAGCAGCAGGGAAAACCTGATTAATCAGCTACCTGATAGACGGCTGATTCAGGAGTAGGCTCTTCAATGACAGTGGTAGCTTTACGAATACGAATCACTTTCGTTAGATCCAGCACCTTGATGATTGGATAGATCGGATCAAATTCATATTTCTTGAAGGCAAAATTTGCACGACCTCCATGTTTATGATGGTTGTTATGCAATCCTTCTCCCAACATGATCAAATCCACAGGAAATAAATTTCTTGATGTATCCTTCATTTTGAAATTGATATAGCCAATCGTGTGAGCAAACCAGTTAATGATGACACCGTGGAAAGGACCCATGATTGCATGGACTATGATCAATGGAAACAACCACCATGGAGCACCTAAAACAACATAGAGTACAACATAGATAGCTACCCATATCAAACGGACCCATGGATTGGAAGCAAAACGATCAAAGGAATCCCAATCCGGAAGGTCTTTAGTAAAAGTAGCTTCGGCAGTTTTATTTCCTTTAAATAAATCAGCATAAAAATTACGCGTCCGCCACATCATGGCAAATACATTATGATCATACTTGGGTGAATGGGGATCCATTTCAGTGTCGGCATAGGCATGATGCATCCTGTGCATAATACCATAAGCACGTGGGCTGAGGTAAGAAGCTCCCTGGAAAATAAAAGAGAGCACATAAAAGAATTTCTCCCAACCTTTATTCATGGTAAACATGCGATGTGCAGCATACCGGTGATGAAAAAACGATTGGGTGAATAATGATAAATACCAATGAGCGCCAAACAAAGCCAAAACCCACATATGCAGATTATTTAGTATAAATGATACTTGTTAGGAGGCAAAGATATTCGGAAAGCACCAGATTTTCGGACATTCAGCCGCATTTAAGAACCTGATAACATGAAAATAACATTAAAAAGGATTAACGATGCCGTCTGTTTTGAGGCTTCCAATGAGCGTGGGCATACCGTCCGTGTTGAAGGAGGGCACAATGCAGGAGGTGAAGACCAGGCTCCTACGCCTACCGAGCTTTTTATGATGAGCCAGGCAGCCTGCACAGCGGTTGACATCGTTGATTTGCTTAAAAAGATGCGTCAGCCACTCATTCATCTCGAAATTGAAGCCGATGGGCACCGTGCCGAAGATCAGATCCCGCGCATCTTTACTTCCATCCATTTGCATTATAGGATCTATGGAAATGTTAAACCTGCAAAAGCCGAAAAGGCAATTTCTATGTCTATCGAAAAATATTGCACCATCAGTAAGATGATCGATAAAGTGGCGACCATAACATTTAGCTTTGATATCCTTCCGCCAGCGTAGCTATTCTAATTCTGATATATGAATATCATATTCAGCTTGAGATAGAGGCTAAAACCATAAATTTACTTACCAGGTAATTCTAATCACTAGCAATGAACCGTCGCAATTTCGTTCAATCAACCGGACTGGCCATTCCCCTTACATCAATACCTTCATGGATGCAGGCACTACATTTTTCAGCTTTTGACATGAAGCCTATCCGGCGCAATGTCGGATATTTCACTGAACGCGGTGGCACCATCGGGTGGCTTATACAGCCTCAAAGTCGCGTGATCATCGATGCCCAGTTTCCAGAACAGGCCGGCCACCTGATCAACGAATTGAAAAAACAACCTGACGCTACATTGCGGTATCTCATTAATACACATCATCATGGAGATCATACTGCAGGTAATATTGCATTCAAAGGAATCGCCAATAATGTGCTTGCTCATGAAAATTCTAAAATCAATCAACTAGCTGCGGCTCAAAAAAATAATAACGAATCCGAGCAGCTATATCCTGATATGACCTTCACTGAGCGATGGCAGGAGAAAATTGATGATGAAGTTATTGATATGCAATACTGGGGTCCCGGGCATACGAACGGAGACAGTATTATTCATTTTCACAATGCCAATGTGGTGCATTGTGGTGACCTGGTGTTTAACAGACGATATCCTTACATCGACTCTTCCGCAGGCGCGCGGATTGATAACTGGATCGAAATCCTACAACAATTGCAGACCTATTTTGACAATGACACTATCTACATTTTCGGACATGCAGCAGAAGGCTACAAAATCACCGGTGGTAAAGAAGACCTCACCGCCTTTGCAGATTATCTAAGTGCATTGCTTGAATTTGTTTCATCCTCCTTAAAAGAAGGTAAGTCTCACGATGAAATCATGCGCGCCAAAGAGATACCAGGAGCACCCCAATGGAAAGGCGATGGAATTGAAAGATCATTGACGGCAGCAATACAAGAATTAGAGAAAAATTAAAAACTAAAAAATAAAAACTAAAAAATAAAAACTAAAAGATAAAAACTAAAGAGTAAAAGCTAAGAGTCAAGTGAAGGTTGAAAATGGTTTCAGATACGAAGGGGGATGATCAAGGAATTTCCTTTCTTCCTTTCTTCCTTTCATCTTTTCTTCCTTTTTAAATCAAAAATCTAAATTCAAAAATCAAAAATCGTCAGAATGTATTGGGGTATCGACCTTGGAGGAACAAAAATAGAAGGCGTCGTCATGACAGGAAAACATCCTGACACTGTCATAGCACGTCATCGTGTGGATACAGAAGGACATGGAGGCTATGATCATGTTATCAACCGAATTGCACTACTCGTCGATCACCTTTGGAATGAAACAGGACATCGTCCTGAAGCAATAGGTTTTGGCACACCAGGTACAATTGACCCACCCACCGGTTTATTAAAAAATAGTAACACACTTTGTTTGAATGCTAAGCCACTCGATAAAGATATCGAAGCAAAACTTGGAGTAAAAGTAAAAATGGCTAATGACGCAAACTGTTTTGCGCTGGCAGAATATCATCTCGGTGTTATCGCTAAAGATTATCCCGAGGCAAGAGTAGTCTTTGGAGTTATCATGGGCACAGGAGTTGGAGGCGGAGTCGTCATCGATGGTAAAATAATTGGTGGACGACATGGGATCGGAGGAGAGTGGGGACATATGTATCTCGACGAATCAGGTGAAGATTGCTATTGCGGAAGACATGGATGCAATGAAACGATTTTTTCAGGTCCTGCATTAGAAAGATATTATGCGCGTGTCACCGGCAACAAAAGAAAGCTGGCTGATATTTTGTCAAATCTGGAAGAGCCAGCAGCAGCGGAAATTAAATCAAGGCTGATTCATTTTTTTGGAAAAGGACTCGGTCAAATTATCAATGTGCTGGATCCTGATGTCATCGTATTAGGCGGTGGTCTTGGCAGAATCAGTTTCCTCTATACTGAAGGAAGAGATGAGGTAGCAAAAAATATTTTTAATCCCATTTTGACAACGCCCATCGTAGCCCCTATCTTGGGCGATAGCGCCGGTGTCTTCGGTGCAGCCATGCTGCTAAGCTCATGATTCAACTAAATTGCACATCCTGCACATGATCGCAACCCATCATTTGACATACACCTATCCCGGTCAACCGGAGATGAAGTTTCCAGACATCCGTTGTGATCAAAATGAACACGCATTGATACTCGGTCCCTCTGGTACAGGCAAAACAACACTGTTACATTTGTTAGGTGGTCTAATCTCACCTTCGGGAGGTGAAATTATTATCAGGGATACACCGTTGCACACCCTTCGTGGAAAGCAACTTGATAAATTTCGCGGCCAGCAAATAGGATTAATTTTTCAACGTCCTCATTTTATTAAGTCCCTTACTGCAATTGATAATTTATTACTGGCACAACGCCTTTCAGGTAGAAAATTGGATGCAGCACATGCCATCCAACTATTGGAAAGACTATCCATATCACATAAAGCAAAAAATTATACATACACGATGAGTATTGGCGAGCAACAACGCCTGGCTATCGCACGCGCCCTTATCAACCATCCCAACATCATCCTTGCTGATGAACCGTCATCAGCACTCGATGATGAAAATTGTGTTCGAATGATCAGCTTACTCCAGGAAATAGCTTCTGAAGAAAAATCAAATCTCATCGTAGTCACACACGATTACCGTATCAAATCACTAATCGATAAAAAAATATATCTGTAGTTGGATCATGATCTGATAGTCTCACCTCTTTGTACGTCAAATACACTTCCCTAATAGCAACTTTAAAATGAATTTATTCTTTCTCAGTTGGAAAAACATTCTTGCCAAACCACTCAATAGCTTCATGAGTGTTTTACTCTTTGCACTGAGTGTTGGACTGATTACTTTTTTATTACTCTTTAACCATCAGTTTAAGCAAGGCCTTGAAAATAATCTTGCCGGAGTTGATCTTGTCATTGGAGCCAAAGGAAGTCCACTCCAATTGATCCTCAACAGCATGTATCATATTGATGCCCCCACAGGAAATATTCCAATAAGCGGAGCAAGCCCGTTTTTAAATCCTGCTCATCCGCTTCTTGCTGCCTCCATACCGCTTTCCCTCGGAGATAGTTATGGAGCTTTTCGTATTGTGGGTACCCCACCATCAATCTTTCCATTTTATAATGCTGAGTCAATAGAAGGCGATGTTTATAAAAATGATTTTGAAGTTGTATTAGGTTATACGGTTGCAAAGAAATTACACCTGCATCTTGGCGACGAATTTAATTCAACACATGGACTGGAAGACAATCCGGATTTACGACACGACCATAGTAACCCATTTGTCGTTGTCGGAATACTGCAACGATCCGCTACCGTCCTTGATCAATTGATTTTAACCACTCCGCAAACAGTTTGGAAAGTCCATGAACATGATTCTACTTCAACTGCTGAAGTACATGCTGGTCATGATCATAGTGCTGAAGAGCACCATCGTGTAAGTGGAATTATCAAAGTGATTGATTCGGCCGAAGTAAAAACTTTATCAGATTCAATTATCCAGCAACTCAGAGGCAATCCCGAAAAAGACATTACAAGTTTGTTGCTGCGTTTTAAGAGCAGAACAAATATCCAATCTCTCAATCTTTTACGGAACATAAATCAGAATACAGACCTTATGGCAGCATCACCTGCCCTGGAAATTAATCGACTATATTCAATGATGGGAAGCGGTGCAGATGCACTCAGTTATATAGCCATGTTAATTGCATGCGTTGCAGCGATCAGTATTTTTATTTCATTGTACACTACACTCAGAGAGCGACGATATGAAATGGCTATCATGCGAGTCAATGGCGCTGCTCCTATAGATATTTTTCAAATGATCGTCGGTGAAGGTCTGTGGATATCCTTCATGGGTATTGTCATCGGATTGGTTTTTGGACATGGGGGCATCCATCTTGCAGGGAAAATACTTGAGCAGAGTTACAAGTATCAATTTTCAGGCGCAATTTGGTTGCCCGAAGAAATGTACATAATTGTCGGAGGCATTATAATTGGTTTGATTGCTGCAATCATTCCTGCAATACAAGGTGCCAGAACCGAACTTCATAGTACATTAGCAGAAGGATAAAGAGTGTAAACGAAATGATAGTCCCTCTTTTCATTTCAGATCAAAGGATGAGGAATGATTTTCCGAATATTCCTTCCAATGTCGCGTATCCGTCAATTTTAAAATCAATTAACTCTCAATACGTACATTATGAAACGTAAAGATTTCCTCCGCGGCTTCGGTATAGCAGGAGTGAGTACGATACTCCCGCACTCTTCCGTTTCTTCTTCATCACTTTTCACTCCTCCACCTGGTGGGTGCTCATTGATTCCATCAGAAACCGCTGGACCTTTTCCATTAGACCTTTCGGAAAATCAAATTTATTTTCGTCAGGATGTCCGTGAAGATCGAACAGGCCCGCAGCATGATTTGAAAATTAAAATCATAGGTCTGGAAAATTGCTTACCGATGCCTAATGTGCGTGTCAATATCTGGCATTGTGATAAAGATGGATTGTACTCTGGCTATCAGACCCAAGTTGGTAGAACTTATTTGCGCGGCTATCAGATAACAGATGCTAATGGAGAGGTCAATTTTACAACTATTTTCCCCGGATGGTATAATGGACGTATCTGTCATATTCACTTCCAGGCGTATGTGAGTTCAATTTACGCGGCTATTTCGCAGCTCACCTATCCTATTGCAGAAAAAAATGAGTTATATGCAGCAAATAGTGCTCAATACACTAAGGGTCCCGATCCATTATCCTTTAATCAGGATGGTGTTTTCGCAGATGGGTACGCATATCAACTTGCAACGCTAACTCCTAATGCAACAACAGGTGGATACGATTCTTATCTGGAAGTAACCATTCAGGGCTCCGGACTAACCGGATTGGCGAAGGCAGAACCTGAGACCGGAGGTCAATTCAAATTATTTCAGAACCATCCCAATCCATACTCTGAACAAACCACGATTCCGTTTGAGATGAAATTTTCAGGGAATGCATTTTTAGAAATCTGGGATCTCTCAGGTAGAAAACGTGCAGAACTTTCACAACCTGGCTTATCGGCAGGTACTTATTCATTCTACGTCCATCCACTCAAATTGAATCTCCCGATAGCCAACTACGTTTACCAACTGCGCGTCGAAAACAGTAACGGCATTTTCCGCCAGGCTAAAATGATGTCTACTCTGTAATGAAAACCGCTTGCCGCTTGCAGCGTGCGGCTTGCAGCGTGGGGCGTGGGGCATGCAGCTTGCGGCTTGCAGCTTGCAGCATGCGACATACAGCTTGCGGCTTGCGGCATACAGTTTGCGGCTTGCGACTTGCAGTTTGCAGCTTACCAAATATCGCATACCGCATACGGCATGCCGGATGCCACTTACCCCACGCTGCATTCCGTAAGCTGCAAGCTCCACGCTGCATTCCCCACGTCCCACGTCCCACGCTGCAACCTCCTCAGTGGGTTTTAAGTATCAGTGGCTTAATCCGACTCAGGATAATTTGGAATATTAAGTCCTGTAATTATGTTGTGTTCAGCAACCTGCATATTCTTGTCAGTCAATACACTTAAAATTCCGCTGCCGCCACGATTTTCGAGTGCTATCCTCTTTTTTCCTGTCAGCAATTTGTCATCATCAAAAACAAATTCGTCGATGTAGTATTCATCCTTAATGTTCGGTTCTTTTATCGATGTGTGAATATGTGCTGGCATATCCTCATCAGGATATGGTGCCGGACGTATTGTGAAAATGGAATATTTACCGTTTTCGTCCGATTTCACCCAACCTCTTATATGTCCGTGTCTTTTGGCTTGCTCGTCCATTCCTTCTTTTGGCGAATAGTATCCATTATTGTCGGTCTGCCAATAATAAATGACAACGTTTGGTGCAGGTATTTTACCACTAGGCTTATAAACCGTTCTCGTAATCAAAAGTTTTTGACCTTTTTCAATCCAGCCTTCACTTGTGTCAATTGCCATGATGAGTTTGGGCATTCCAACATACATCAATTCGCAACCGTCACAACCCCCACCAACAAGTTTGTTTTTTGGGATTGTCGTTTGAGTTGAAGGGGAATCAGTTTTTGACTGTCCATTACAACCAGTAAAAAAATGGCATAGAATTACAAAAAGTCCAAAATGAAATAGTCTGTTCATAATTTTACTCATTTAAGTGTTCATATAACGTCTTGCAGGCATGCGTGAGTTTTTTCTTTCTTTTCAAAATTTCGAATCTTGATTTTCCTTTAAAAGATTAATTATAAAGGCGGGCTAACAATTTTGCTTGTATTCTCTTTTTGTTGAATACGATTTTGAAATCTGTTCATTTCATTTCAATATTTTTGAAAAGTTGTTTGGGCTGTTTCCTGAAAATTTCTTGCAGAATGAATTTAATTGGCAACGGCGACGCGTAGTAGCTGCTAGCTGTAGTTGTTCTCTTCATTTCGTCTGGTCTGCATATTTCCAAAATGTCACTGTCGCCAGGTAACCTGCAACACTTGTCAGGATTAATATGATATAGCTTACAAGATTGAGCTGTGCTTTGTATTCACCACCTGCCCCGCTGAAAAGTCCCGGAACGGACCAAGGGAAATAGTATCCGTATCCTGTCGCTGCAATGATTTGAGCAAACACCAAAGTCAAGGCTACGAAACCTAATGGAGCAAGATAACCTTTACCCCAAATGGCAAAAAAGGCAATTGGTGTTCCGATTAATATGGTCATAACAGTTGTCGCTATATAATTTGTAACATGTCCTGTAACTAAACTCATTTCCATTGATGACAATTGAAGTATTGTCCCGATTAATAAGCCGATTAAAAGATTGGAAATAGTAAGTGCAAAACACCAAATAATATAAACGATAAACTTGGCGTTTAAAATATTTGTCCGTGAAGTTGGCAGAGATAACAAGTCTTTTGCTGTGCCGTCCGAATACTCTCTTCCGAAAATCCAGCTTGCCACAAAACCAAAAACTAAAACACCTCCGACACCGATAGCTTGTGTTAAAATCCCAAAGTAGGAATTCCAGTTTGCTGATAAATTCATCACCTGTGCTTTAGCACTTAATCCACCTGCTTTTGCCATTGCTTCGGGATTACGCATGATGAGCATAAATACGCCTCCCATTATCGGAGCCATTAAAAAGGCAATAAAAGTTACCCAAATAACATTTGAGTATTTATTTTTAATTAGCTCCGCTTTCAATGCTTGTATCTGTCCGCTCATTTTAGTTGCTTCTGATGGTCCGTAAAAAATACATTTCTAAATCTTCCGTGTACAGATAAACTTGTTTTGGCGGAAGGTTTTTCTCTACTAATAATTTAGAAATGTTTTCAGGACGTGCTATAGCAGGATCATCCGAAATTTCAATTTCATTGTTAGAATTTAAGATAGCATGGTGATTATAATCCGTTAAATGTTTTACAGCACTTTTATTATCATTAGTATTAACCACTACTTTTTTAATTAGTTGGCTTGTCATTTCGGCGGTAGTAAGTTCCTTTATCAATTGGCCCTCGTGAATGATACCAATACGGTTAGCAACTTTGGATATTTCACCAAGAATATGGCTTGAAAGAAAAATGGTTGAACCGTTATCGGCAAGTTCCCTGAGTAATCCTCTTACTTCAACAATACCTTCGGGATCTAAACCATTGATGGGCTCGTCAAGGATTAATAGTTTGGGGCGGTGCATAAGTGCTTTTGCCAAACCCAATCTTTGTTGATTTCCGAGCGATAAAACTTTCGCCTTTTTGTCTTTGTATTTGGTCAACTTCAATTTGCTAATGATGTCATCAATTAAACCTGGATTTTTTAATTGTCGCAGATTGTAATAAACTTTTAGATTGTCAACAATTGATAGGTTAGGATACGAGTAGGGTGTTTCAACTAAGTATCCGACGTCATTCCATAATTTGAATTGAAGATTGAGTGGTCTGCCGAACAGTTTTACACTTCCGATGTCAGGCTTAATCATGCCTAAAAGCATTCTTATCAATGTAGTTTTTCCGGCACCGTTCAGTCCTATGAAACCATAAATTTCTCCCTGTTTAACAAGGATTGAAATGTTGTCAGTCGCAACAGTTGATCCGAAGTGCTTTGTAAGTAAGTTTGTTCTGATTATTTCCACTGTGTTGGTCTTTTACAATTGCACATGACGGTTGGTAGCTACACGAAGTTGGCGATTTCGAAGCATTCGCCTAAGGCGGATCCGCCACCATAAAATGTGATACGAAGCACAATCCCGATAGCTATCGCGACCATTTAACTCTTGATCCGCCAAGTTTTTTTTATGTGGTATGTATGCCTTGAGTGGTAAATATAAGGCTTTACAGATCCAGGTCTTTTTGGCCCTTGCATTCTTATTTCTCTCAGTTTTCTTTGCCTCGTCAAGTGTTACAATTTCGATGGGTGTCGTTGCAATTAGGCTTAGGATCCACCTACACTTTTGCGTTGCACTACTGTTAGACGTAGGTTTGCCTACGCCTTTGCATCCCGGTTAGACGTAGGTTCCACCTACGCCTTTGCGTCAGCAAATTTTTAATTTGCTCTTAATCACTATTTTACCCCATGCATATGACCCTTTCCATCCTCTACCTCCTCTTCACATCTTGGTTCATATCCTGCAAACCTGCAGTGAAAACAATTCCACAACCAGCCATAACAGTAGCGGAAGGAAGAATTATTGTCGAATCTATAGACTACGACACGTCTGCGTGGATAGAATTGACATCAGATGACCAATACGTAATCGATATAAAATATGCAACTGCTGACAATTTTGTCAAAGAAGCCGTATATCCTTGCGGCCGCTGTTTTCTGCGACGCGAAGCAGCCATTGCACTCAATGCAGTACGGGATGACTTAAAACAGGAAGGATATAAACTAAAACTATTCGATTGCTATAGACCTCGTCCGGTGCAACAGAAATTATGGGACAAAGTACCCAACCCAAACTATGTAGCTCGCCCTTCCGAAGGATCCATGCATAATAGGGGAGCCGCCCTGGACCTGACACTAACAGATAAATTTGGCAAGGAACTGGATCTGGGTACTCCGTATGATTTTTTTGGGCCTCAGGCGCACCATGACTATACACAGCTATCCAAAACAGTTCTCGGCTTACGAACCCGGCTCAAAAACGTCATGGAAAGCCATGGTTTTAATTCCATCAGAACTGAGTGGTGGCATTATTCACTCACAACGGGTTCATATGCTTTGGAGGATTGGCAGTGGTCATGTCCATAAGAAAAGGAGAATTCATTGTTCAGACTTGCCGCGCGAAAGCATTCCTCACAACACATTAGCCTATTCGTCGTTAATCCAAAACCGGTCAGGCCGGATTTACTATTTTTGCCCCCCTTGAAGGCCGAGATGAGCCTTTAAAAGAAAAATAATCCACATGTCAACACAATATGCAAGCGACGTTCAGGCCATTGATGCCCTGGCCGCCAAGTACCATGAACTTCGTAAGGAAATCAGTAAGGTCATCGTTGGTCAGGATGAAGTAGTGAAAGCGGTATTGATTTCCCTATTTAGTAATGGACACAGTCTGCTGGTGGGTGTTCCGGGCCTTGCAAAAACACTGCTGGTAAGCACCATTTCCGAAGTTCTCGACCTGGAGTTTAAGCGAATCCAGTTTACACCCGACCTGATGCCTTCTGATATCACCGGTACTGAGATTTTGGATGAGAGCCGTCATTTTAAATTTAATCGTGGGCCCATCTTTGCAAATATCATCCTGGCCGATGAGATCAATCGTACACCTCCCAAGACGCAGGCAGCTTTATTGGAAGCCATGCAGGAAAGGTCTGTTACCGTAAGTGGTGACCGTCATGTATTACCTTCTCCATTCTTCGTATTAGCTACTCAGAATCCGATCGAACAGGAAGGAACATATCCGCTTCCTGAAGCACAACTCGACCGCTTCATGTTCAATATTCCCCTTGACTATCCTTCCTACGAGGAGGAAATTCAGGTAGTAAAATCCACTACTTCAGTAATGAACACACAGCTCAGTCATATTCTTTCGGCAGTGGAAATACTTCAGTTCCAGCAATTGGTACGTAAGATTCCTGTTGCCGACAATGTGTTGGAGTATGCTGTATCATTGGTTTCAAAAACACGTCCCGGTACGCCACGTGCCACAGCTGACGTCAATCAATATATTTCCTGGGGAGCCGGACCACGCGCTTCTCAATACTTGGTCCTTGGAGCCAAATGCCATGCAGCTATTACTGGTAAATATTCACCTGACATTTCAGATGTCAAGGCTATCGCTAATTATGTTCTTCGTCATCGCATCGTTCGGAATTATAAAGCTGAAGCTGAGGGTATGAATGAGGAGAAAGTGATTGAAGGGCTGCTCTAATCCACTGATTACTTGTATATTATAATATTTGGTGTTTACAGTTTACAGTAAATTGTAAAGCATGAAACTTTTTGTTTGTGATTTAAGTTTACAGTTTACAGTAAACTGTAAACTTAACACATGAAAGATAAAATCTTAAACATCTTAAGAGAACAGGACTCCATGTCAGTCAGTCAGATGGCTGAATTCCTCAATATTTCTCGTCAGATGGTGCACCGGATTCTCCTGGACTTGCAAGAACAGGCATTAGTTGAGAAATTGGGCAAGCCACCGAAAACATTCTACAGGTTGGCGGAAGTAAAAACTAAAGAGATAAAAGAAGTCTCTATAACAACATCTGAACTTGGATTTTTAAGAGCACATTTTCTAAATGTTACTGCTTCGGGGCAAAGACAGGAAGGTATTGATGCCTTTGAAACTTGGTGTGAGAAACAAAAACTTCAATTCAAGAAAACGCTTGATGAATTTATCCTTACAAGAAAGAAATATCTGGTATATAAGGATGATGATGGACTTATTTCCGGACTCCAAAAAATTAAAAATACCCAAGGGTTTAGTCAGATAGGTCTCGATGAATTGTTCTACGAAGACTTCTATGCCATTGAGCGTTTTGGGAAAACGAGACTAGGACAACTTATTCATTTTGCAAAGCAGGGTCAAAATAAAAAGATGATGAAGGAAATTGTCGTGGATATCAGACCGTCCATTCTTCAATTGATTAAAAGAGAACATATAAAGGCAGTAGGGTTTATTCCCCCTACTATTAAACGCGAAGTACAGATTATGAAAGTGCTTGAAAAAGATCTTAACCTGGTATTGCCGGGTGTAAAAATTATAAAAATCAAAGGAGATATTGTGATACCTCAAAAAGCACTTAACAAATTGGAGGATCGTATCGAGAATGCTCGCTCAAGTATCTTCATTGAGGAGATTCGACATTACAATACGATCCTACTTATTGATGATGCTGTAGGGTCTGGAGCAACACTCAATGAAACTGCCATAAAACTTAAATCTCAGGGCTTAGCTCAACGCGTCATTGGCTATGCAGTAACAGGAAGTTTTAAAGGGTTTGATGTAATCACTGAAGTGTGAAAAGGTGATTTAGAGGTTAATCTGAATTCGATCTTTATAATGGAACCAATTTCAGTCCAATCCTTATTCGACATTTTTTTGTGAACTTTGTTCTAAACAAAGTCCATGAAACCCTTTCTCAAGAAAGTCGGCATCTGGGCAGGAATTATTCTGCTCGCCATCATCCTCTTTTCTTTCCTACTGCCTACTGAGGTTACTGTAGAACGCAAGATCACCATCAATGCTCCAATGGACAGGGTATTTGAACAGGTTAATGATCTGCGCAATTGGGAAAAATGGTCACCGTGGAAACGAATGGACCCAATGATGGAAATGACATTTAGCAACCCACCGGTAGGGCAGGGAGCATTTTACAAATGGGTTTCTAAAGACAAACATCTTGGTACCGGAACCATGACCCTCGCAAAGGTTACCAACAATGAAGAGATAGTCACTGCCTTACACAATGAAGACTGGGGAGATTCCAACTCCACCTTCGCATTTGGAAATAAAGGAAAAGAAGTTCTGCTTACCTGGAAGATGACCAATAAAGTAGGCGTGATGCCGTGGAGCCGCTACTTCGCCCTCGCCATGAAGAGCCAACTCAAAAAACAATTTGATAAAGGCCTCGAAGGAATAAAATTTTACGCCGAGAAATCGTGATACATCAGACGTCAATCCTGAGTCCTATCCACTGAGATGAAACGACCAAGATCTTAAAATCTTTATTAGCACAAAGATCACGAAGGACGCACAAAGGTCACAAGATTGAATTTTACTTACAACAGTATTAAAGCTTGACTAAAAGAATTTGATAGTGCTCTTTTTGTTTGGTAGTTACGTCGGGAGTCGATGGTAAACACGTTTTTTGCAAAGGTTCAGTCAATCTTTCAACTTGCTTTACGCTTCCATGTGCTACACTTCGACTTCCTCACTCTCATCCTCGTACTCCTGCTCAGTGCTGCGTAGCTCTGAAGCCATGGTAAGAAGTCAGTGTTCAGTTTCATTTTCGAAACGATTTCACTCGGTTTTGGATTGGGACATTTCGCACGAAAGTTCCTTTTTTAATTGGACAGGCCTATGAGAATTGAAGGGAATCTATTTTGAAACTTATACTCCTGAATACACAATCCCAAATTGCTTTCTTCCTTTCTTCCCTTCTTCCCTTCTTCCTTTGATTCCCTTGCTCTTCTTCCAAAACTTTTTACTATTTTCCCTTGATATTTAAAATTTAAAAACAAAACAAACGAACTATGCCTTCTCCCAACTGGCTTGCAATTGTCATTGCAGCCCTGATCCCAATGCTTGTCGGATTTATCTATTATCACAAATCTGTATTTGGAAAACCCTGGATGAGTTCTCTTGGACTCACGGATGCTGACTTGAAAGGCGGCAATATGGCTGTGATTTTTGCAGTGTCTTTATTGATGTCTTTCATGATGTCGGTGTTCCTCCTTATCAATGTAGATGGCCCCGGACAGGAAGGTCAGTTTGATACTTTCAAACATGGTATGTTACATGGTGCCCTACTTGCCATTATGGTTGGTATACCTGTCTTAGTTACTAATGGACTATTCGAGAGAAAGAATTTTAAAAATCTTGCAATCAATGCAGGTTATTGGATCATCACATTCATGCTGATGGGTGGTATTATTGATGCTTTGAAT
>JALYSC010000336.1 GCA_030855005.1 Bacteroidota bacterium
CGATAGTGTTGTGCCAGGTATCACTTGCCCTCCCAATGTCACGATTGCCTGTACGGCAAGTATCCTCCCTGCCAATACGGGTACTGCAACCAGTACAGATAATTGTGACGCAACTCCTACTGTAACTTTTAATGATGCACAAACAGGATCTTCCTGTCCGCAACAATTCGTCATCACACGTACTTGGAGATCACAGGATGACTGTGGCAATTTCAATACCTGCAATCAGATCATTACCGTCCAGGATATTGTGAGCCCTGCCATCACTTGTCCACCAAATGTGACGATTCAATGTACACAAAGCACATTGCCGCCAGTAACAGGTACAGCAACTAGTACAGACAATTGTGATAATACACCAACGGTAACTTTTACCAATATGGTTACTCCCGGAGCTTGCCCGCAGGAATATACCATCGCGAGGACATGGACATCCACTGATGACTGTGGCAATACTACTACTTGTGTTCAGATGATCCTGGTTGATGACAGTACAGCGCCGGTATTAAGTTGTCCACCAAATGTGACTATTCAGTGCACTGCTAATACACTACCCGCTAACACTGGCACTGCAACAGCAATTGACAATTGCGATACCGGACCTGTAGTAACTTATAATGATGTATCGATTACCGGATCGTGTATCAATGAAAAGACAATCACCAGAACCTGGACTGCAACAGACGCGTGTGGTAATTCTTCATCTTGTATTCAAATCATTTTAGTGGATGATAGTATCGCTCCTGTCCTTACGTGTCCACCAAATATGACAATTGAATGTACTGCCAGTACGCTACCTGCCAATACAGGTAGTGCAACCTCGACAGACAATTGTGATGTAGCACCAGTAGTCAATTATACTGATGTTACGGTTGCAGGAAATTGTGCAGTTGAATATACCATCCAGCGTACATGGTCGACATCAGATGCATGTGGGAATATATCCACCTGCCTTCAATCTATTTTCATAGACGACAGCACCTTACCGGCTATTACATGTCCACCAAATATTACCATTGAATGTTCTGCAAGTACATTACCTGCTAACACCGGTACTGCTACTTCCACGGATAATTGTGATTCCAATCCAACAGTTACATTTACTAATACAATCATCGGCGGAGGATGTCCGCAAGAGTCTGTCATCCAACGACTATGGACATCAACTGATCATTGTGGTAACATCAATACCTGTCTGCAGATTATTACTGTAGATGATTCTGTTAACCCTGTCATTACCTGTCCCATTGATGTTACTATTGAGTGTTCAGTGAGTAACCTGCCTCCATCTACAGGTACTGCGACTGCGACAGATAATTGTGATGCTACGCCTGCGATTACCTATACAGACATTACATTAGGAAATGGATGCCCGCAGGAATTTCATATCACACGCACGTGGCGGGCGACGGATGATTGTGGTAATTTCTCTACCTGTGTTCAGAATGTTACGGTTGAGGATAATACAGGCCCGCTGATCAACTGTCCTTCCAATCTCTCTATTTCTTGCACCAGCAACAATCAGCCTCCTGCTACAGGTGTTGCAACAGCGACCGATAATTGTGATGCAATTCTATCGATAGTATTTTCAGACATTACTGTTGCCGGTAATTGTCCACAGCAATATGTGATTAACCGTACATGGACAGCGACAGATGATTGTACAAATTCATCGACCTGTCTTCAGATAATTTCTGTTGCGGATATGGTAAATCCTACAATAACGTGTCCACCTAATATTACAATCGAATGCACGGAAAGTATTCTTCCATCCAATACAGGAAATCCAACGGGAACAGACAATTGTGATGGTACACCCGCAATTACTTATAATGATATCACTGTGCAGGGATCGTGTTCCCAGGCTAGGATTATTAATCGTACCTGGACCATTGCTGATGACTGCGGTAATGCAAACACCTGTGTGCAGATCATCAACGTCATTGATATCGAAGCTCCGCTTATTACTTGTCCACCTAATGTCACTATTGAGTGTATAGAAAGTTCATCTACAGAATTCACGGGAATAGCGACGGCGGTAGATAATTGTGATACAGCGCCTTTAATTGAGTTTGATGATTTCACCTTTGCGGGTCCGTTGCAAAATGGATATACGATTCAGCGCACCTGGCTTGCAACAGATGATTGCGGCAATAACATGAGTTGTCTACAGACTATCACTGTTGAAAATCCGCTGGATCCCGAGATCACGGGACTTCCTTTTGATACGATATGTTCGGGTGAGACTGTAACTTTTACAGCCGAGGACCAGGGATTTGGTCCAGCTTTATATAACTGGACGTTTGGATCAGGATCCTCACCTGCAACGGCTACAGGTATTGGCCCACACACTGTAACCTATACTTATAATGCTTCCAATGGCGGTGTTGGTGCGAGTGTTGTGTTGACCGTGACGCTTGATGGTTGTCCATCTGCAACAGAGACAGTAGCTAATGTGCACGTCAACCCGATTCCAAATGCTGCTATCAATGCACCTTTAACAAATCTCTGTTATTTTAGGACCCGCTCTTTCAAGCCTGTGGAAAATCAAATTCCCGGATATAGCTACCATTGGATATTCGGCTCTTTTGCAAATATTCCCACAGCAGATACCTATGGTCCACATTTAGTGGAATGGTCCCAGATAGGCACATACCCTGTGACCCTGATAGTGTCTTCTAATGAGCCTGGTGCTTCCTGTTCAGATACCGCTACCATACAGATTAATGTTGTCTCATGTCCCGGTAATATTACCGGAAGAGTAAGAAAGCCGGATGGTACGGGGATAGCTTCAGTCAATCTTAGATTGTATCCTGATACAGATTTGGATGGCTTGCCGGATACCCTGCCCAATGGAGACTTAGTGATGTGGATACGTAATGTTTTTACAACTTCTGCCCAACCTAATCCGGGTACTTATTCTATGGTGGGACTGACACCGGGTCAATATGTAGTAGTGGAAACGGATCTGCCATCCTACTTTTCTTTGTATGATATAGATGAAACTAATGATAATGACACCGTGGTCTTCAGCGATCCGAATGACAATATATTGCCCGCCACGGTTGAGGCGCAGGAAATAGATGCGAACAATGTTTTTGTAGACGTTAATAATCCGGGCATCATTAGTGGTTATGTCTTTGAAGATTTTAATCTTAATGGTCAGCCCGATGGGACGGAAGGAATATCGAGTGTGGTCATCACCTTACATGCCGATGTCAATCAGGATGGGGTAGCAGATGGAGGCCCGCTTCAGTCTACACTTTCTTCAACGATCGGCTTTTACACATTTGGTAATCTTGGGACAGGTGATTTTGTCATTGTCGAACAGCAGCCCAATGGCTACAACAATGGATCAGATATAGATTTTACGAATGACAATGATGTGGTGCCGAATACCAATATGGTGGATGATATAATACCTGCATCCATTCTGAATAACGAAACAGATGCACAGAATTATTTCAAAGAGATCAGTATCTGCAGTGATCTGGTGACCAGTCTGCAGGATAATGGTCCGGGAACGTTACGGCAGCTCATTGACTGTTCACAATCAGGGGATACCATTTATTTCCATGCGAACCTGGCCAATCAGATTATTCATTTAAGTACAAGCAGGATTGTTATTTCAAAGAATCTGGTAATCCATTCTACACTTAATCCGCGCATAACGATCCAATCAGATGTGAGTGGCGCATTCCTATTTAATGCAGGAAATACGGTTGAATTTAAAAACATTAATGTGGTAAGTGGATTAACCGGTCACCTTGGAGCGGCTTTTGAAAATTATGGCCAGCTTACTTTGTGGGATATTATCATAAACAGAAATGTACTTCTGCCACAGGGAAATTACCTTATCTACAATGCAACACCCGGAGTACTTAATACAAAAGGTATGATTCAGATAGAAACAGATTAACGACTGTATAAAATAAAAAGGAGGATGCTGAGTCCTCCTTTTTTAGTTTATAAATACATACTATTTTATAAATACATACTAATAAGCTTAACATTGAAAACTATCAATTGAAGCCTGTGCTTCATCAATTGCGTCCTGGAGTTGTGCTTCTTCAGCGGGTGTGGTAGCGCAGTTCCTGTGATCATCCAGGGCATTGAAGTAATTAGTAGCTGCGGTTTTAAATGCATTACACTTTGCGGTAGAAGGGTCAGCGCTATATGCATTCAATGCATTTGTATAATCGGTGAGTTCATTCTGTGTTTCAGT
>JALYSC010000337.1 GCA_030855005.1 Bacteroidota bacterium
ACCTTCGACGGCTTGTTTTCGGTGCACTTAATATTGGATTTAGCGAGTGGAAACTTTCCACACAACGATCTAAATGGATGGCTTATACAGCCCTCGCACTTGGTGCTATCCCTTTGATTTCCCTCATCTATGGGATGGCACGCAATCCTTACAGATACCAGGTATTGAAAACCAAAGTGCCTGTCAAGGGCCTACATGCAGATCTTGAAGGATTAAAGATTGTACAAATCTCAGATATTCACTCAGGAAGCTTTCTGCTGAAAGAACCGGTCGAACGCAGTATAAAACTCATCAATGATCTCAAACCGGACATTGTATTCTTTACCGGTGACCTCGTCAATTCCAAGTCAGATGAAATGGAGCCTTTCATTGAGATGTTTAGTAAAATTGAAGCACCTCTTGGCGTGTTTTCTATCCTGGGTAATCATGATTACGGAGATTATCATCAGTGGCCTACACCAGCGGATAAGGTTAATAATTTTGAACAACTGAAAACAACACATAAGTCACTTGGATGGGATTTGCTGCTCAATGAGCACAGGCAGATCGCACATAAAGATTCCTTAATCAATGTGATTGGCGTTGAAAATTACAGTGCCAGTGCCAGATTTCCAAAATATGGTGATCTGGCTAAAGCAACTGCCGGACTTAATGCTGAAGGAGTAAATATTTTACTCTCACATGATCCATCTCACTGGGAATCCCAGGTACTCAAAGATTTTAAACAAATCAATTTGACTTTATCTGGTCATACACATGGATTTCAATTTGGTGTAGAAATTCCCGGTGTGGTCAAATGGAGCCCGATCCAATATATGTACCCTCAGTGGGCTGGATTGTACCAAAAGGAAGACCAGTATCTGTATGTCAACCGAGGTCTCGGATTTCTTGGATATCCCGGAAGGGTTGGAATTTTACCTGAGATAACCTTGCTAACCCTGACAACGGCATAATTTATGTCAGACAGACTACAATTAGTATTTTACACAGATAAGCTGTGATGAGAAGTATTCATATTGTATTAATCATAGTCACCCTTCTGGCCTGTAAGCGATCCGATACGATCGAAGAAAGCGCGCTATATGGCAAATGGGACATCGTCAAAGCAGAACGAAATGGTAAAGAAACCCACTATCTGCGTGGAGGTTATTTTGTGATTGGAGATGATGGAACGATTGCAGTCAACATTACAGGCGAAGAAGAAAAGGGTGAGTACATACTCGATCAACAAAATTTGCAAATGGATGAAGACAAAATATTCAGCATCGAATCCCTGCAAAACGACACTTTAATCGTTAAGTATTTAGCTGCTTCCAATGGACAATTTGTATTCTATATGGCCCGTGGTAAATAAAGCTTTCTCAAGGCTATTAGCATGGCTATTTTTCCTTCTTCCTGTTTCTTCTTTTGCAATTCCTGATGTGAGCATGGAGATCAGTCGTTTCAGGACTGAGACTTCCACTTACGTTGAGATGTCATTGTATATAGTTGGTTCGTCACTTACCTGCTGGCCGGGTCTTTCAGGCGAATACGGAGTTAATTACACGGTGTTGATTAAAGATTCAGCAGATCACATTCTCTCAGGGAATAAATACAGGCTAAGTAATACTACCTGCCCCGCCAGGGATCTAATTGATGTGCGTCGCTTTAATCTTACTCCCGGTGTTTACAATATCGAAGTTGAATTGGTTGATTTTCTCGATTCTCTTAATAAGGTTACTGTATTACAGACTATCACCATTAATGCACCTGCTCACAAAGCAAGTCTATCAGATATTCAACTTTTTTCAGTTATCCGTACTGATATTGATGGCACAAGTGCATTGCATAAAAGTGGTATGTACCTGGAACCGCTTGCATTTGGCTATTTCTATCCCACTTTGTCAAGGATGAATATCTATGCAGAATCCTATCATGCAGATCAACTTACCGGCCAGCCGTATTTGCAATATACTATCTCTGCAGTTGGTGGAAATATTCCTCCTCCCATCGTTGCTTATCGAAAGGTGGATAAAAAACCAATTTCATCTAATGTGTACCAGATAGATATCACCACATTGATCACAGGTCCGTATTTATTGGAAACGTCATTATTTGATGGGAATAAAATATTAGTGGATAGCCGAAAAATTCAATTCTCAAGATATAGTCCTGAAGCAGATTCCATTTTTCTGGCAAGCGGTGCTCTTAATATTGAAACCAGTTTTGCAAAGAGCATCCCGGAAGATTCGCTTGACTATGCTTTGAAAGCTATGGTGCCCATTGTAGGATCCAACCAGGTGGAAATCATGAATGGCTTACTAAAAAAAGGTAATGCGGATGCCAAACAATTTTTCATACACCGTTACTGGACGGAGGAAGCCGGTAAATATGGTGGACAGGCATATACTGCTTACATGAAAGTCGCAAGGTATGCAGATCAATTATTTGGTTCCGGATTTGGCTACGGTTTTGAAACAGACCGCGGTTATCTGTTTTTAAAATATGGAAAGCCGGATGATATTGTTGAAGTAGAAGATGAACCCAGTGCTCCACCTTACGAGATATGGTTTTATAATACTTTTCCTTCGACACATCAAAACAATGTTAAGTTTCTATTCTATAATCCTTCCCTGGCGAAAAATGCCTACAAACTATTACATAGTAATGCGATTGGAGAAGTGAAGAATGAACAATGGGAACTAGAATTGTATAGAGATGCTTTGTCTGAGACTCCCGGTGTAGGTGAAAAACAGATGGGTGACAACGTAAACCGAAACGCTCGTAAGTATTTCGAAACTTTCTAAAACCATCCCGTTCTCCTGGTAGAACGTCGCGTAGTTGTTTTTACCCCTAACACCCCAAGCAGGCCTCTGGTCAATTCGCGTGCAACTGTTCGTCCAACCTGACGTGTAGTCGTGTTTGAAAAAACTTTTTCCAGTGTGGACTTTTCATTTTTCGCTCGCGTCTGCTGTTTGCGGATGGTTGTGGTATGTTCCTCCTCAGATGCATCTTCAATTTTGGCAGTAAGTATTTCATAGGCGCTTTCGCGGTCCAACAACTCATGATATTTAGAAACGAGTTGAGACTTTCGAAGTAAATCTTTTATTTCAGCCGGTGTCAATACATCCATGCGCGACTGTGGTGCACGAATTAACGTATGTACGAGTGGAGTAGGAATCCCTTTTTCATTTAATGCAGTGATCAGTGCTTCTCCGATTCCCATTTGAGTAATCAACTCATCCACCTTATAATATGCAGATTCAGGGAAATTTTGCGCTGCCTGAACAATGCTCTTTCGATCCTTCGCCGTAAATGCCCGTAAGGCGTGCTGAATTTTTAAGCCTAATTGACTTAACACCACATCAGGAATATCAATCGGATTTTGTGTAATAAAAAATATACCAATCCCTTTTGACCGAATGAGTTTGATGATGACTTCGATTTGATCCAGTAAAGCGTCTGATGCATTATCGAAAATCAAATGTGCCTCGTCAATGAAAAGGACCAACTTGGGTTCTTTCACATCACCTTCTTCAGGGAATCGTGCATAAGCCTCCGCCAGCAATTGTAACATAAATGTCGAGAACAATTTGGGCTTATCCTGGATATCTGTAAGACGAAGGATATTAATGATCCCCATGCCATTGGCATTACGTCTTGTGAGATCAAAAACATCGAAGGAAGGTTCGCCGAAGAAAGTCTCAGTGCCTTGTTGCTCGAGCTCAACTAATTTTCTAAGGATGGTGCCCAGCGTGCTTGAAGATATTTTTCCATATTCTCCTTCGAATATTTCCTTGCCATCCATCGTCACATATTGCATGACCTTTTTTAGATCCTCAAGATCAAGCAAGGGTAATTGTTGGTCATCACAAAATTTGTAAATGATTGTAATAACACTTTGCTGAGTTTCATTCAAATCCAGCATTTTTGAAAACAGCACTGGACCGAATTCAGAAACAGTAGCACGAAGTTTAACACCGGGTTCATCAGAGAGTGATAAAAATTCAACCGGACTGGCCCCTGCCAGATAGGGAAGACCAATCGCCTCATGACGTTCTGTAATTTTAGCACCTCCTTCATTTTTAACAGCAATGCCACTAAGGTCTCCTTTGACATCCATCACCAAGGAGGGAATTCCTTTGGCGCTTAGTTGTTCAGCTAAAACCTGCAGCGTTTTCGTTTTCCCCGTACCTGTGGCACCGGCAATC
>JALYSC010000338.1 GCA_030855005.1 Bacteroidota bacterium
GTATAGGAGATGCGCAGGTTTTTACCATTACCAATGTCATTTCTCCAGATGACTCGTGGAATAAAGTGGCCATACTTTTTATTGATCTCATTTTCATCCTGGTTGAGATGACCGTTCAATTCGGAAAACTGGTATTGCATTCCGACATTGATATTGTGAATCTGGCCGCTGTAGCGGAATGTAACTCCAGGACGATGATAACTGAACAGGCTTGTGTATTGATTTGATAAAGATGAATTTGGAACAGGAGAAGTATTTACAATATCAAAAACATCTTTATCGTATGCAGATTCAGCCTGGTTGTAATAATAATTGAACTCAAGGAATTTCCTTTTTTTCAAAGGCTCGGTATAGGATAACTGTGTTTCCCATTGAGTAGTGGCAGAATTAGCATATTGCAACTGATCCAATGCTTCTGTTGATCCTGTGGTAAATAATTCAGTCAATGCTTTGAGTGAACCATCATTATCCTGATCATTGTCGGTGTAAGTAAGGCTAACTGATGCGTTTCGACCTGTACTACCTAATTTTTTCATGTAGGTAGAACTGGCAGTCAGCGAAAGATTATTGTTAGTATTATTTTCATCTGACTGCGATTCACTTTGTACAGAGCCACCAGGAATGCTGTTTTGTAAAAAAGTAGAACTCAACCCGGTTGCATTTCCAAATCCAAGTCGAGCACTCAAATCAATTTGTTGCGTAGTATCAAATTTGATATCTGTATTCAGCGAAAAGCGATGTGACTTATTATCCGTGACTTCGTTCATGTCTTCATCGGTATCGAAAGGATTGTCCGATAAATTTTGCCTGAAGACAATCTCTTCCAAACTTTTATCAACGCTATTGAAAAAATAGCTGCTACGCAGATCGAATTTTTTAGTCTTATTCCAATTGAAGTTGATCCCACCTGCAGCTGTTTCTACCTGGCCACTACTGGTGCCATTATTAATTGGAAGATCTCCTCCTGCCCTAAATTCCATATTCCGGCCTCCGCCACCTCCCATTCCACGCATACCACCAGAAAAATTCATTACATCATTGAAAGAAAATCCCTGTTCGTTGATGTTGTTGAGCTGACCAAGAAAAGAAAGTTGTAAGTCCTTATTAAACCTGTTTAAAGTCGCGCTTGCGTTATAGCGTCCATCACTGCCATAGCCTGCCTGAGCTTTTCCAAAAAGACCTTTCTTAAACTCTTCTTTTAGTTGGAGGTCAATTGTTTTTTCACGTGTTCCATCATCCACGCCGGTAAATTCAGCCATGTCTGATTGCTTATCATACACCTTTACTTTTTTAATCGCGCGTGCAGGTAAGTTTTTAGTTGCCATTTTTGGATCCGTTCCAAAAAATTCTTTTCCATCCACATATATTTTTTGAACATCCTCACCCTGGGCTTTTATAGAACCATCACTTGCAACTTCTATACCCGGTAGTTTTTTCAGAAGATCTTCAACGACAGCATTGGGTTGTGTTTGAAATGCATCTGCGTTATAAGATATCGTGTCTTTTGTAATTTCAATTGGAATGATATCTGCCATCACCTTCACTTCTGACAATACTTTAGCTTGTGTTGTCATCTTTATATTTCCAAGATCAACCTCTTCTGATATGCCGGATGTAATGGGTTGATAGATTGGTTCAAGTCCAAGAAAGGTGATATTGAGTAAATAATCTCCTTTAGGAACATTCTTCAAATTAAAAGCTCCCTGGACATCAGATGAGGCAAATTGTGCCAGCACGCTATCGGCTGCATGAAGGATCATCAACGTGGCACCCGGGATCGGTTGATTGGACTCATCATGGATGATGCCTTTAAAATTTGTTTTGGTAACCTGCGCTGTAATGGCAGTACTAATAAGCCAGAATAATCCTATAATCAGTGAAATCCTGAAAATATTTTTCATAAAGGTGATTTGAACAGACGTAAATTAATTGCGACGTGTGATTATCATATTGCCGTGAGCGCCGCCATTTTGCATTTGCATTTCTTTCATCTTCTCTTCCCGGATTTTTGTGAACTCTTCTGAAGTCACTTCTTTTCCTTTAGTTGGAGCAATAATCATCGAAGTATCTACTGAATCAAGTTTTATGTCAGAAGCGATGGTCATTCGTTCACCATCGTTGATATCGATCTCCAGGATTATGCCTGGTAAGCCCTGGAAATCGGACGGACCATTTGAGATGGCAAGCTGAGGAGTAAACCAAGCTTTAATATTTGTAACTGAATCAGCCTGGAAAGAAGCTTCCAGGCAATTATATCCCAGTATCTCTTTTTGATTTTTCCCAATCTTCCATTTTCTGACAGTTGGCGGGCCTTTGATCAGAAATTGCTTTTGCATAAAATCTCTTGAATCGATCATTTCGGCAGTAGCGTTATTCTTGTAGACGACTCTGTTATCCCGTCCAAAACGCATGGTCATCTGCTGACCTCCTGAAGTAGAACTCACTGAAGTTTCATCGGCTTCTTTCTGCGGTTGGTAGATGGATTCCTCTCCGTTATAGACTAATTCAAAAAATGCAGTATTGTAATGGGGGATCATATCCTTCATATGTTCTCTTTCGGGTGGAAGATTCCGGTACAGGTCAAATTTTTCCTGGTAAATAACCTTACCTGTAGACTGTCCAAACACGAATGTTGAAAGGAGGATTGGACATAATAGAAGGATGTATTTCATCATAGCTGATTTCATAACGCTAAGGTAGCTTTCAGCGGTTACCTGCTTTGCCTTTAAAAGGTTAATTAATGTTAACGGAATAAGAGTTTACGGTATATGAGATATACTTTTGTACGTATGCGAAGCGGTATGGAAACTTCCCTGGCCAGATTTATGATGATCCTGAGTATGATATTGCTCGGGGTGCTGGAATATTTGTGGTTGCAAAATGAGTATGAAAACAAATACCGGGACATGGAAGATAAACTTACCCATGTTATGTTTTCGACTGTCCGCGATGTGGAAGACTCACTGATTTTTTCCTCTTTACCATCGCAGTTTGTCACTTTAGATGAACGGCAGGAATTGGATATGAAAGTTACTGTTCATTGTAATGACAGTTTATTGACAGAGAATATTTATGGCTCTGGTAAAGGTTTATCAAAACATGGGACAGTCAAAGCCCGTCATCCTATGCGGGGTGTATTACTAAAGGAACTGGCAAGAGATTCTTCTGCATTTGATACACCCGGAGTGACTATTGCTGGGATGGTGATGAAGAATCTTAGGCTGAGGGACAGTACCGGAGAGACTTCTGAATATCAAATGATCTCGTGGCAGAATGGGGATACAATGATCCGGGGAATAATGAGCCGACCTCAATTTGATGTTTTTGGCGGGAAGAAAATTGCATTGACCAATCCTAATTATCGTGCAGATCTTTTTCACGATTTATTACCACATATTAGTTTTGCAGTCTTCCTCTGGATTATGGTTGGTGCTGCATTTTATTATATATGGAAAAATCTTCGTCAGCAAATTCAATTAAATATGCTGCGCGATGAGTTTGTAAGCAATATTACACATGAACTGAAAACACCGATTACAACTGTTGGGGTTGCTCTTGAATCACTCCATTTTTCGGATGAAATAAAATCGGCACAGGGTAAACGGTATCTCGAAATCTGCCAGAGTGAACTCAAAAGATTATCGATGCTGGTAGAGCGTATTCTCCACAACCGGGCTCCGCAGATCCACTATGAAAAGATGGATGTCAGACAGGTGCTCGATGATGTAATGCATCACATGAAAGTGCAGTTTGATAATAAGAATGCGAGGATTGAAATCGATCATGCGGGTGAAGGATTTGTCATCAATGGTGATAAGACGCACATGAGCGGTGTGTTATATAATCTTTTGGAAAACGCGTTGAAATACAGCCCACATGATCCATTGATCCGCGTGCATCTTCAACGAAATAATGGCTCAGTACGGATTGATATTGCCGATAATGGAATTGGAATTGATCCGAATTTTCATGGTAAAATATTTGAAAAACTATATCGCGTACCTACACACAATCAGCATGATGTGAAAGGTCATGGATTGGGATTAAGTTATGTCGCAGATGTGGTGAAAAAACACAATGGTCATATTGATATCAATAGTGAATTAGGAAAGGGTTCTACGTTTTCCATCAAATTTCCGGCCTGGCATGAAAACTAAAATCCTGTATATCGAAGATGAAGAAGTGC
>JALYSC010000339.1 GCA_030855005.1 Bacteroidota bacterium
ACACCGGTCGGGACTATTACGGGTTCTGTGCCTAGATATTCTCCCTGCCTGTTAGCAAGTGCTGCTGTCAGGGGTCCTGCCTTATCAAGTAATTCCGGATACGAAATATAGATCGTGCTGACATCATCGATATAATCGGTAAACGTATAGGACATGGATGCTTCAATCGCGAGGATAAAAGATCCAGTCAATAATTTGAGACCTCCTCCAAACTGGAGATTGGGCTGAAACAGACTATACTTTTTTTGATCAGGAAAGTCGGGAAGATTTTGCCCTTCGGTGCCTAAAGGATGCAGGGCAACTTTCTCGCCATTATATTCCGTTTTAGGATCCATACGAAAAATACCTGCGCCACCGGTAAGGTATGGAGTAAAAGCTTTTTTATCCTGTGTGTTGAATCCAAAAATATTCCAGTCTGCTCCAACGTTTAGCTGTATAATTGGAGAGGAGAAATCCAGGTTTCTGGCACGGGTACCTTCCTTTTCACTTAATGCATCTGCTCCGGAAAGGCGGGTGTACATCAAATCACTACGAAGTTGAAAACGCGGGCTAAATTCATAACCACCATGAAGCCCAATCACAGGACCAATTTGAGCTTTTAAACCATTTTCAGTGCTATAGGAAGCAAGATCTCCCTGGTAATTGGACATGCCCAGGATGATTCCTAATTCTACCTGAGATCGAATCTTTCCGGATAGAAAGAGAAAGATGGTACATGTGAGATAAAATGCGTTCCGATTCATCAACTTCAATGTTTTCAATAATCACTTCAACAAACGGAGGGGTGAAGACGCAATCCCAACTTAAACGCCTGAAAGGTATAAAAAGGTTGTAGCCTGCTAAAATTTCCTGTCTGATCTTCATATGGATCGTCAGATTGAGGGATGATTTCATCCAAAATGAGCAGGCACTCCTAAACAATAAAGTATTATTACGCTTCCTACTATCATCAAATTATCAGAAAACATTAGCTAATGCAGATTTTATTAAAACATTCATTCCTCTGCCTGCTGGCAGCTTTTACATTATCCTTTCCTCTCTTTGCACAAGAAGACCTTGAAAACTGGCACCATCAGGATAAAGGACATACCTTTTCTAATGGTATTGGTACACAGGCCTGGTATTCAGGTGCTCCTCAACCGGCAGAGCGTAAAGTTGTAGTCGCTATCCTGGACTCCGGCATCGACTTCACACATCCTGATTTACAAGCCAATATCTGGACCAATCCTGGGGAAATAGCAGGTAATAATAGAGATGATGACGGCAATGGCTATATCGATGATATCCATGGCTGGAATTTTCTCGGCGGTGCTAATGGAAAAAGCGTAATCAAAGAATCACTTGAAGTTACACGTCTTTATAGTAAGGAAAAGGCGAAATGGGACAAAGTCGAGCCTGCCACTTTAAAAGGCAACCAATTGAAAGAGTATGAAGAATACCTGGCTAAAAAAGAAATCGTTGAATCGAAAATTGAAGGTGCAAGGCAACATATTGAAGAGACTGCTCAGATGAAAAATATCATTATGACAGCGCTCAATGCCGCTAAAATGGTGATCGGCAATGATACACTCAATGTGGAAAAGCTCGAACAATCATCAGATGAAGCGGTACAAACTGCAGCCAAGATTATACGTAATGTTGAAGAACAAGGTCTCAAAGTTGAGAACATTGACTGGCTGATCGATGTGGCTAATGAACAATTCCTACTCCAGACAAAAGCTGATGAAGACAATTTGAACTACAGTTTTAATCCTGATTACAACAGTCGCACCATAGTTGGTGATAACTATTATGATTTCACCGATCGCATTTATGGCAATAATGATGTTGCCGGCGAGTTTTCATTTCATGGTACACATGTGGCAGGTATTGTAGGCGCTGTAAGAAACAATGGCATAGGGATGGATGGTATTGCAGACAATGTTGCCTTGATGAGTGTAAGACTTGTTCCCGATGGTGATGAGCGTGATAAGGACGTTGCAAATGGGATTATGTATGCTGTCAATAATGGAGCGGAGGTGATCAATATGAGTTTTGGAAAAGGGTATTCTCCTGAAAAGAGACTCGTCGACAACGCAATGAAATATGCCGCTAAAAAAGATGTACTGCTGGTGATCGGTTCTGGCAATGAAAGTGCCAACATGGATGAAGCAACTAATTATCCAAATGATACTTATTACGGTAAGAAAAAAGCGAAGATTAAAAATCTTATTTCAGTGGGTGCAGTAGGTCCTGAAGGTGGTAATGCTTCCATTGCAGAGTTTAGTAATTATGGGAAAACACAAGTGGATGTATTTGCACCGGGTGTTTATATTTATTCAACTACTCCTGACAGCACATACGATTATGCCAGCGGTACAAGTATGTCTGCTCCGGTTGTATCCGGTATGGCTGCACTGATCCGTTCTCGCTATCCTAAACTTTCTGCATCGCAGGTAAAAGATATTTTAATAAAAAGCACAACTAAACTTCCTTCCACGGTAATTCAGCCTGGTACTTACGTTGAAGTTGCTTCATCTGAATTGAGTGTATCCGGAGGAACTGTTGATCTTCCCGCGGCAATGGCACTTGCAGCAAAAACAAAAGGCAAACGAAAAAGTACTTCAATGCCTGCAGAATATAAAGGTGGTGCGCCTAAATCGGTTTCGAATCAATCTAAAACATAATAATTATAGTATCCTGACCTCTTTGACATAGTTTTCTCCGAGACGCTCATTCACTGTTTTCTGAATGGATTCTTTCATGGTAGATAGTTCAGCTTTAAGAGAAGAAGAATCTACATAAATCAAGAGTACCTGTCCGTCCAGTTTGATGCGACGTGTATAGGATTTAATAACCGGGCCCATTAACTCTGCCCACATTTTCTCTACGCGCGTCTGATATAATTTACTTCGAAGCTGTGGGGATTGAGTAAAGATTTGGAGCCATTCTTTTAGAGGTCTGTTATTATCGCTGCGGGAGGACATAAGTTAAAGGTACGGTGTAAAATTTGGGAGGTCCATAAATACTTAAGATCCCATGCTGATTTCATGCATGAGGATTGTGGGAACGAAACCCCCTACCCTGTTGCGGCTTGTATCTGTCAACAGTATTTGTCCATATTGAGGCTGAATCAACATTTCCATTAATCTCGCAAGACGTCGTTCGTCCAGCTTATCAAAAATATCATCCAGGATCAGTAATGGTTGAAAGCCGCATTTATCTGCCAGCAAATGATATTTACTGAGATGAAGTGAAAAGATAAGGGACTTAATCTGACCCTGTGAGCCAAATTCTTTTGCCGGTAAATTTTTGATCTGCAGATTGAAATCATCTTTGTGAATTCCTGTATTGGAACGTTGTGTGTTTCTATCAAGCTCCCAACTCATATCTGCTAACAGATGGTAGTCTTTGTTAGCAATATCGCTTTCGTATTCAATGGAAATATCTTCCCGCTCTTCTGAAAGTGTTTTATAAATATCTGTGATCTGCTTTTCAATTTGTTCTGTCATCCATTTCCTTTTCATAAAAATATAACTGGCGTATGGACTCATCTGCTCGTCATAAGTATCAATCATTCGTTTGAGGTCGGAAAAATTTTGCTTGAGAGCGGCATTGCGTAAGTGCAATAAATGATTGTATGTCATAAGGGCCTTCAGATATTGCGGATCCAATTGACACAAAAGGTGATCGATATATTTTCGCCTTGCAATGGAATGACCTGTGACAAGTTCAATATCTTTTGGAGCGGAAATGACAACGGGAATAAATCCGAGGTGATCGCTTAACCGATCGTGCGGGGTATCATCTACAATTATCTCCTTGGTCTGTCCGGGTCTTACTTTCAATACTACTTCATGATTGGACTCATGTCTTGAGAGACTGCCCTCGATACGAAAGTAGGATTCGCTATTCCTGACTACTTTGGCGTCGTGGGAGGTAAAATAACTTTTGCCCACGCACAGATAATAAAGGCCATCAAGAAGGTTAGTTTTGCCGGTGCCATTGAGTCCATGGATGAGATTAAATCTTTTTCCCAACTCAAATGAAGCATTGGCATAATTTTTAAAGTTAACTAAGGAGACGTGCCGGAAGGCCAATGGCTTCATGAAGAGACTTTATAATAGAACCGTATCTTTGACGTCCGGCTAATATAGTTTTTATGGCTCAGGTAAAAGAAAAAAAGACAAATACAGGTGCT
>JALYSC010000340.1 GCA_030855005.1 Bacteroidota bacterium
CCTTTTACGCATCAGAATCCAGCAATGAAATGAGTACCTACAAAATCAGAAAAGGAGATCTAATGATACCATCAGCACAGCCAAGAGGAATTTTGTTAAATGTACTTTTTGAAAAAGAAGCAACTCTGGCGGATTCAATGACTTATGATATCACAGCATGGTCACTTCCTATGGCATATGGTCTCAGTACAATGACTACCAATGATGAGATAAATATTGCAACAACTCACGAGCAAATTAAAAATAATCTTTCTGTTTCAGCAAAGCCTTATGCTTATGCTCTTGCGTGGGGTTCTGTTCCTGCGAGTTCATTATTAGCGTCATTGCAAACGCATGGGCTCATCGCACGTTATGCACTGAATGAATTTAAAGTAAATGATATTAGATATCCAAGAGGTTCAATATTATTTA
Source organism: Bacteroidota bacterium (assembly GCA_030855005.1). GTDB lineage: Bacteria > Bacteroidota > Bacteroidia > Chitinophagales > Saprospiraceae > Opimibacter. The sequence goes on from JALYSC010000340.1 coordinate 412, forward strand.
TGCGTGCAGATAATTTGCGGCATACTGACTTTGATAACACCATCCACACATTAGCAAATCAATCCGTGGTTCCCGTGACTCCCATCACTACAGGTTTTGTGGACGAAGGAAAAGATCTGGGCTCAGATTATTATCCATTTGTGCGCACTCCCCAGGTTCTCGCTTTAGCAGGTGATGGGGTGAGCAGTCAGAATATCGGACAGATTTGGCATTTTTTCGAAGAGGAATTGAACTATCCTATCCACATAATTAATAATGATGATTTATCCTCAACCAATCTTTCTCCTTATAATATCATCCTGTTGCCGGAAGGATTTTATTCGCTTGAAAAGGATCTATTGGATAAATTGAAATCATGGGCGCGTGATGGTGGTCAGTTAGTCGTATTTGGATCGGGGCTAAATAAATTTTCAGGAAATGGATTTGCCATCACAGCTAAAAATGGTGTGAAGGATGAGAAACCTAAAGAGGATCTGGCGCACCCCGAATCGTATGAATCCCAGATCCGGAAATCGATCACAGATGATATCGCCGGTGCTGTCTATAAAACAAAACTGGACCCCACCAACCCGTTAGCATTTGGACTGGGCGATACTTATTACACCTTGAAGACCAGTTCCTCTGCGTATCAATGGCTTCCTTCCAATGGTAATGGCATTTTCCTTGAAGAGAAACCGGTCTACTATGGCTTCACAGGTAAGAAGGCATATGAGAAGATCAGCAAAACGCTGGTTGCAGGAAGGGAAGAGATAGGCTCCGGTGGCATTGTCTATTTTGTTGATAATCCGATGTTCAGATCCTTCTGGAATAGTGGTAAAGTCCTCTTTTCTAATGCACTGTTCTTCTAAAACTGCACCTAAGTCATCTAATAATTAAAATTATTCTTGAATGAACTGACGTTAATTTCTATTTTGACGCACCCAAGGAGGATGTCACGATAGTCAACTCATCCAAAATTGTAGATGATTATAATATTTCGTTGATTTTCCTTTAACAGATCATCGTTCACATTACTTTATTAATCCATTCAGAAGTACCAACTATGATGAAGTTATTTTACAAAGCTTTTACTACTACTATTTTATTTTCATTACCTGTCTTCATGAATGCACAGGTATCGACTGATGAACCAGCAGGACTTGATGAGCGAATCAATAATTGGTTTCAGCCCATCGCTGACTGGTTTGAGAGTGTGGTATTCTATTCCATTCCTATATCAGATAAAGTGAGTGTACCCATAGTGGTGATGCTACTTGTGTTTGGGGCTTTATTTTTTACCATTTATTTTTCATTTATCAACATTCGTAAATTTGGTCTCGCGATCAGGGTGGTCAGAGGAAAGTATGACTTTCTGGATAAGGAGCGTGAGGCTATAGATACCGGTACGGTCAACATTGTCGATGGCGACATTGCCCGTACGATTCGTGATGAATCACATTCAGGCGAGGTCAATCACTTCCAGGCATTATCAGCTGCAGTTTCGGGTACAGTGGGTCTGGGCAATATTGCTGGAGTGGCCATCGCAATCGCGATTGGTGGTCCCGGAGCAACCTTCTGGATGATCGTTTGTGGATTAATCGGCATGTCCACAAAATTTGTCGAATGTACATTGGGGGTTAAGTATCGGGATATTGATAGCAAAGGTGTTGTCTATGGAGGACCAATGTATTATCTAAAAAAAGGATTCGCTGACATCAACGCTACAGGATTTGGCAAGTTTATGGCGGTTTTCTTTGCGATCCTTTGTGTGGGTGCTTCCTTTGGAGGAGGCAATGCATTTCAATCGAATCAGGCAGCCGCACAAATTGCGGGAGTGATTGGTGCCAGTGGAGGTGCATCCGGTTTCTGGATTGGGATAGTGTTGATGGTTGTAGTCGGTATCGTTATCGTTGGTGGTATAAAGCGTATCGCTACGGTTACTGAGAAGATTGTTCCATTTATGGCTATCCTCTATATCCTTGCTTCACTCTTTATTATTTTTTACAACTATGATTTTATCGATGATGCACTGAAGATGATTTTTGTTGAGGCGTTCAATCCTCAAGCCACGGTGGGTGGTATGATCGGTGTGATTATTGTAGGATTTCGAAGGGCAGCCTTTTCTAATGAAGCCGGGGCCGGGTCAGCAGCCATCGCACACTCTGCGGTCAGAACAAGGTATCCTGCTTCAGAAGGTATCGTCTCACTCCTGGAGCCATTTATTGATACTGTGGTTATTTGCACAATGACAGCTTTAGTGATTATCATGTTCAATAGAGATGGAGCGTTTGTGTATGGAGGAGATGCTGCAGGAACGGTTATTTTGAAGGCCACCGGTCAAGGTGTAGGGGGTGTGGATCTTACCACCCTTGCCTATGATACTGTTATACCGCATTTCTCTATCATATTGACACTTGCTATCGTGCTCTTTGCAATATCCACCATGATATCGTGGTCCTACTATGGACTACAGGCATGGAAATATTTATTTGGCCGTGGGAAAGCAGCAGACCTTATGTATAAAATCCTTTTCCTTGCATTTATTGTCATTGGGGCATCCGCAACACTCGATGCGGTCATTCGCTTTTCCGATGCCATGATCCTGGCTATGGTATTTCCCAATATGATCGGCTTGTTATTCCTTTTCCCAAAAGTTAGAGAAGAACTCAGCATTTATCTTGCCGCTATAAATAAATCAAGAGGGTAGAAAGTATTCAGTTTAGACACAACAGCATTTGTTTAACTATGGTAAACCAACTATTTGCAAAAAAATCACACGCAGATCTAATGGCTCAGGCCGAAGCGTCCACACTGAAGAGGTCGCTTGGAGTATTCGAGCTCACCATGTTGGGCATCGGTGCCATTATCGGGACCGGGATCTTTGTACTGACAGGTAAAGCAGCAGCCGGGACAGAACATGCTTTAGGTGCAGGACCTGCGCTGACGATCTCTTTTATGGTCACCGGATTTGCATGCGCGCTGGCTGCACTTTGTTATGCAGAATTTGCTGCCATGGTGCCTATATCCGGTAGCGCGTATACTTATTCCTATTACTCTTTTGGTGAGCTCATGGCCTGGGTGATCGGATGGGATCTTGCATTAGAATATGCTGTTGGAAATATTGCGGTGGCGATTGGATGGTCAGGTTATTTTGCGAGTTTCCTGGAGGGAATCGGCATCCACCTGCCGGGTGAGCTGATATCGTCAACCGGGACGGAAATGGTACAGCTTAATTCGGGGCAATGGATCACAAAAGCATCTGCGATGACCAGTGTTCCTGATTTGGTAGGCACATTAAACACGACTACAGCACTTTTTAATTTGCCTGCATTTATCATCACTGTTTTAATAACCATTCTCTTAGTTGTTGGGATCAAAGAATCTGCGCGTGTCAATGCTATACTCGTTATTGTAAAACTAGTGTTGATTGCACTATTTCTCATCTTCGGTTTGCCACATTTTAATCCGGATGTTCATTGGGCTACTTTCGCTCCGAATGGATGGAGTGGGGTTATGACAGGAGCTGCACTTGTGTTCTTTGCCTATGTCGGTTTTGATGCTGTAAGTACGACTGCGGAAGAAGCCAAGAATCCGCAACGCGATTTACCACGGGGGATGATTTATTCTCTTCTCATCTGTACGGTGCTTTACATTGCCGTAGCAGCAGTACTCACAGGGATGGTGCCGTTGAGTGTTCTTGGAAATGAAAAACCTGTAGTAGCTGCATTGAGTGCTGTTGGAGAAAATAAGATTTCTTTTATCGTCGCGATGGGTGTTACGTTTACCA
>JALYSC010000341.1:0-316 GCA_030855005.1 Bacteroidota bacterium
GGGTGGAGAGCCAGTGGGGGATGAGTTTGTTTACTAAATATTCAGTGCATAAAGTTGAAACTGAATCATGAGGGATGTCTTGATGCAATTTCGCTCTGGCATTTCGAATTTCTTCTTTTAGAGAATTATAAGATAGATCAGTCTGGACCAACTGCTCAAATCCAATACCATCTTCTTTATTTTCTTGAAGAAGATCAAATATTTGCAGGATGCATAAGCAGAAAATTAGTATTTGCATTTATTTAGTGACTAGGTAACATTAAACTCGCGGGATAAAAAATAATGGAGAGGAGTCCAGCCAAGAGCAGGAAATTGC
>JALYSC010000341.1:337-4175 GCA_030855005.1 Bacteroidota bacterium
TTCATATATCGGGATATTGGATGAAGCATGTAATTGAGACTTTTGATCTGTTACGATCAAAGTTTACATTATGATTAACGTTGATCAATACTCCTTGGGGTATGTTAGAAAAAACAGCCCAACTCCCTCTTCAGGGAATTGAGCTTATAACTTAATAACAAATATTGGGGTTTATGCAAGTATATACATGGATTCATTTTTAATAACTGCTCTGTTTGATTACTCTTATACTATTTGACCCTTGTCCCTGTCTAACATGAATGAAATAAACTCCGGCTTGTAATTCTGAGCCGAATCGAATGCTTTGACCGCTTACTGTTTCCAGTTGTAAAACTTTTGCTCCCAGCATATCATACACTGTGACAACATTCTTTTCATCATCTGTTCCTTCGACTTCAAATATGATTTCGTTGTCAGTTGGATTTGGCCATGCATGGAGTGTTAATGCAGGCGTTTGGTTATCCTCTGTTGGAATTTCAATTTGCGGGATAATCAACAATGGTGAGTTTTGATTTGTGCAGGGAGATACATACACTCCGCTGGTACCGGCACCCATTGCAATTTTTGTAGACTTACTGTACCAACCTCCGACAAAAATCGCGCTGGTGAGATTGGAAGTTTTTCCATAGGGTTGTCCACCTCCAGTAATTACCGGATCTCCTGTCGTCAACCAATACCCTGTATAGAAACCCCCGCCATTAAAGTTCGAACCGCCGGTGATTAAAGTGCCTGTTCCATCGTTTGTCCTTGGACCCTGAGGATAAGGCAATGAAGGATTATTTCCACCTCCCGCACCCTTTATATCACCTGCAACATGAATGAAATTAGAAGCATTGAGACCACCAAGTGGAACAATGGCTCCCCCATTCTGAAATTTTACAAGGCCATCATATCCATTGCTGAAAACTTTATCAGTGTCCCAGCGAAGGATAAAAATATCCTCAGCATCCCCGGTAATTTTTATTTGGGTCTGTACCGTTAAACCGGCATTGACATTGATGACAAATTGCTGTGGGATTCCATTTAGTAAACTTCCTTCTTGTCATTTGTCAGTATGTTTAGGTTAGAAATTCTAACTAAAGATACTGTCCTGTTTTTGGGGGAAAGAACACCATTAGTTGTGGTAAAAAGATAATTCCGATAATCAGGAGAAATAAGGTTGGTGTCATCAGGGATTGATTATCCCAGCACGAAAAACGATCGACGACCTGTACGGATCGTCGATCGGGCAAATAATAAAGGGGTTTATGCGGCAATTTAGTGTTTAACAAATTTTTGAATGGAAGTAATATGATCTTTTGAGACTAGTTTTATAAAATACATTCCCTGAGGCAATAAATCCAGATTCAAAGATTGTTTTCTCGTGCCTGTAAGAATTCTTTGTTTATGTAACACCTGTCCATTCAGACTTACAATTTGTATGTAGGTTCCGTCTTTTGCAGGATGTGCTAATTCAATAGTTATATCACCATTTGTTGGATTCGGATATAAGCGGATCGGTTCAGCCTTATCTATACGATCTACAGCTACTATTGTACCACTGAAACAAATTTCATCAATTTCTACAAATGCGAGTGATTCAGGTCCTCCTTGATCAGAACTCAGGTTACTTGAAACCATAATTGCAAGTCGAATTGAAATTCCATTCGGATCGCAAGCATCAATTTGGCTCCAATCGCTTATATCATACTGGATCGAGAAGCTGAACCATTGTGATGTATCTGCGGCATCAGTACTTTCCAATGGTGTTAATTCTATGTTGGCAAGGGTTCGACAGCTTGAATCTGAACATCCACCAGGTAAGATCACTTCATCCGTAAAAAGACTGATAGATATATTTTTAATGTTGGATCGTGATCTATTAATACTTCCTCTCATAGTAAAGTGGCCAGTATCCTTCTCCAGGCAGATTCGTTCTTCCGTTACAAGAATACCAGGGTTATTAAAATTGCCCATGATCCCAACGGATACACCATCCTGACTTCCGTCACTCTCAAATATTACCCACGGATCACCAAACGGAGCAAACCAGCCATCAACCTGACCTCCTTCAGTATTCATTCCACCTTCAATCGCACCCTCACTGAATCCTGGATTTTCAAAGAGTGAGGTGCCACAAGACGGCACATCTCCACATGAAACAGTGACAGTTTTTGAATGAATAAACGTTTCACACGGTGAGCCATTAGATTTTATTCTTGAAACAACCATAAAAAGGGTATATGATCCTGAACTTCCAAAATCATAACAAAAAGATTGTTGACCACCTGATGTACCAATAGCTGTACCGGACGTATTTGTCAGATACCAACTAACCTGGTCACAATCATCAAGTGCTATGGGAGAAAAACAAGCTTTACAGTTATTATTAGCTGAAATTTGAGCAAAACCTTTATCAACATCGGATTGAAATTCAACAAGATCACATGGGCATGGATCCGGACAGTTGACTATAAATTGAACAGCACAACTACAACTGTCTAGACCACACCTTGTCCTGAGTTCGAGATTATATAAGCCAGGTGTACTATAGGCAGATGGCGGAATTGAGATGCCAAATGTTGGATTTGCAGTAAATTCTCCAGATAAAATAACTCCGGCATCTCTCATTAAAAACCATGTTCCAGCTCTGTTAGAATTTCCTTCCCCGGAACAGGTAGCACCCACGCATGTAAACTCACCAGTTAGTTGTAATGAATTGCCGGAAACAGGACAATCAACGAAAACAGCAGGTCCTCCACAGGATAAGGATTGAGACGTCAATCCAATGCCGGGTCGTAGAAACATATTTGAGTAAGGGCCACATTCGCACTCACATATCAGATCCACCTGTTCAGATAATTCCAGAGAAAGACATGATTCACCTGATTCGTTATTCTCAACAGCATTGTATCTGACCACGTAATTTCCAGGAGGCAAATCATATTTGATATTATCTCCTGACTCAAATACGCCCAAACTCTGCCCACCATCAGGCCAGGTAATTGATTGAATATAATCGCACTCCGGTAATGTTCCTATTCTAAAGCTAGTCTGACAGCTATCATTCATGCTGATATGTACAGCACTGGAAACCGCATGCTGTAATGCATCAGGACTATCACAACATTCAAACATTCTGGGCAAAGTACCACCACACAAACAAACAATTTCAGCAGCGGATAAAACCCTGTTATAAACTAATACATTATCTATATCTCCATTCATTTGCAACGGATATTGTGTTGTGTGTCGGCCAATAGTAAATGGTACTGCAGTCGAAGGCGCGATATTAACTGTTGATGCAGTAGCACCACTTTGACTTTGAAGCACACCATCGACATACACCTTCCATACACCATTACCGGCTGTGCCGACAATACAATGCCATGCCCCATCATTTACTAATGTAGGGTTCGTTCCATGACCTGAAGTGTGGTACTTCTTTGACCCATCACGTCCGCTGAAAGCCACCCTTCCTATACCACCGCCGATGCTGTTGCCAATAGCCAGATGATACCCTTTATCTTCGTAATAATCATACTTTCCAGCTACCCATTGTCCATTTATTGTTTCTGTAGTTTTGACCCATGCCACAATTGTGACAGCATTTGAAATATTCCTGTTATTGCCACCGGCATTTATATAAGAAGTGCCCTGAAAATGATAGGCATCGTTTGATACTCCATCATGACCTGTAATAAGGGTGGCATTAGTTACAACCGCATTTATAGCCAACGGACTTTGATCCAACGCACTTCCATGAAACGGGAAGTATCCATTAAGACCAATTGCCATCACTGAAGCGTGGCAGGAATCACAAATAGCTGTAACGTTGAATGTTTGAACTGTACTATTC
>JALYSC010000342.1:0-2489 GCA_030855005.1 Bacteroidota bacterium
TTCCTGACAACGACCTTGTACTTCGCAAAGTCAAAACCTGGAAAAGGTTGTTTCAATGTATCCAATAAACGAAATACATCACATAGCCTTACGTTTTTTTTGATTTATGTTTCGATTCGAACATCCTGAATTTTTTTGGTTTGGCATCCTTGCAGTAGTGATGGTAGGTGCTGTATTATTACGCAAGAGCCTTCAACACAAAGACTGGCTAAAATGGGCAAGCAAGTCATCTTATGAAAGGATAGCAACAAGTATAAAGGGAAGATCAGGGTTTACTGCGCTCATAATTTTGGCGGCAGCCTTCCTTTGCATTGCTGCTGTCAATCCGCAGTGGGGTTATAAGACAGAAGACGTGGAAAGTAACACAGCTGACATCTACGTATTGCTTGATATCTCGACAAGTATGCTGGCTGAAGATGTAGCTCCCAATCGCATGGAGAAAGCCAAGCGGTTTGCTATGAATCTTTCCACACAATTCAAAACAGATCGGGTGGGGCTGATTCTCTTCGCTGGTAATGCATACATCCAAAGTCCTTTAACGACAGACTGGCATGCTATCCAGCTTTATCTCAGTTCGGCCAGTCCATCACAGGCTGGAACACAGGGCACAGCAATTGGTGAGGCGGTGCAACTTGCTACGCAGATCCGAAATGAAGGAGAAGACAAGCGAGGAGGTGGGCTGATCATTATCACCGATGGAGAAGATCATGACAGTGATGCGCCTACTGCCATCCAGGAAGCGGTTGGTAAAGGATGGATCACTTATATCGTTGGTGTGGGGACAGAAGAGGGAGCTACCATTCCGCTGGAGATCGATGGCAAGCGGGATCTAAAACGAGATAATGAAGGTCAGCCTGTCGTCACGAAGATGAATCGATCACTGATGATCGATCTGGCGCAACAAGGAAATGGAAAGTATTTTGATCTCACTGAAGGAAAAACAATTATTTCTAATTTGGAAAAACAACTTGCAACACTTGAACGGACACAACTCGAACGCCGTTCCTTTTCTGAGCACCGCAGTTATTATCAATACTTTGTCATGGCTGCGATCGCAATGCTGTTATTATATGCTACACTCCGATATAAATATGAAGTAGTCTGATGCGTAGTCTTAGCTATAATCTTTTTGCGTGTGTTATCATATTTATGATCCCATGCTTCAGTACAGCCCAGGCAGATTATCCATGGTTACGTACCGGTGATCAGTTGTATGACAAATCCCAATACAGCGATGCTGAAACTTCATACAGAAAATCCATTGAATTAAATAAATCAAAACCTGCCGCATCGTTTAATTTGGGGAATACAATTTATCAACAAAACAGATTGCCGGAAGCGATAACTGAGTATAAAAAAGCAATCGAAGCCACGGATGATCCGGCGTTACGGGCAAAAGCACACTACAACCTGGGCAATGCTTATTTTCAAAATCAGCAGTTCGCAGAAAGTATTAAAAATTATAAAGAAACGCTGAAGGTCAATCCTGAGGACCTGGACGCAAAAAAAAACCTGATGCTTGCGATGCGCCAACTCCAGCAACAACAGCAGCAGCAAAATCAAAATCAGGATCAACAGCAACAAGAAGAGGAACAGGACCAGGAAAAGAAAGAAGAACAGCAACAAAATCAACAGGAGCAACAACAACAACAAAACCAACAAAAGCAACAGGAGCAAAAGCAGAATATCAATAAGGAAGAAGCTAATGAAATCCTGAAAGCTATCGAGCGCGAAGATCAGCGTGTCCAGGAAAAATTAAAAAAGGTCTCCGGCAAGTCAGCTCCTCCAGTGAAAGACTGGTAATTGGAAATTTAGATTTATCCACCAACTCAGATAATACAGTAATCTTAATCATGAAGTATTTATTGATCGCCTTCTTTTCTTGTATTCTTTCTCAGGTGTCAGCGCAAGCCACGTTTACTGTTGAAGTATCTTCTGATACAGTTGCAGTCGGCGAATTGGTGGAAATAAAATATACCATCGAAAATGGGGAAGGTCGTATGGAGGCTCCGGATATGGATCAATTACCCATAGTAAGCGGTCCTAATTCTTCTTCCAGTTTTATGATTCAAAATGGAAAAAAAAGTTCTGCCATGAGTTATTCGTATATACTCAAACCGATGAAAGAAGAAGTAATTGAAATTCCCGGTGCATCTTACATAGAAAATGGAGAAACTATGACCATAGATCCAATTCAGATTGTTGTCATGGGTGATACATCAGCTCCACCGGTTAAGCAATCATATAAAGCACAACCGACCCCAACCCGGAATCGTGAGAAGAGAAAATTCTAAGCCTTGTTTTTATTTTTTCTTTTTGCTCTGCCATTTCTGTGCAGGGTACTTAAAAGCACAGGATCCTGTCTTCATTGCGCAAGTTTCCGGAAATCGTGTGGTGCAGAATTCTGTTTTTTCCATTCAGTTTGAATTGCGCAATGCCAGTGGAGACGATTTCACACCACCCTCCTTTGGAGACTTTAAACTGGTAGG
>JALYSC010000342.1:2499-4165 GCA_030855005.1 Bacteroidota bacterium
AAATGGAGAGGTCAGCCGCAGTCAATCCTGGACCTATTCGCTACTTGCAAATCAACAGGGGACTTTTACTATTGGGCCAGCAACGGTGGTGGCGGGCAGAAGAAAATTATCCACCAAACCTATCCACATGGAAGTGGTGGCAACCCGAGATATTGCTCCTTCACCTTCCAATCCAACAGGCAATGAGGGTGTCTTCCTCGTGGCAGAAATAGCGACTAAGAAATATTATCCGGGCCAGCAAATCAAGCTTAATTATAAACTTGTTTTTAAAGAAAATGTGCAGACTGTCAATGTGCTGTCTGAGGATGATTATGCAGATTTTTTTATTCAGGGATTTACAGCAGATCGCGAAGTAGAGTACCAGACGATAAAAGGTGAAACGTATGCTTCCAGAGTAATTAAATCCATAGCGCTCTTCGCACATCAATCCGGAATGTATACGGTTGATCCGATGGTGATGGAAGTTGGTATCAACGCTCCTTATCCCGTCAATCAGGGATTTTTTACAATGCGCAGATTGAAAAACATACAGATAGCATCTGAGCCTTTAAATATTGAAATTCTTCCATTGCCATTACCTGCTCCAACTGGATTTTCAGGAGCGGTCGGAATATATTCTATAAAAGTTACGTCAGGTGCAACACAACTCACGACGGATGATGACTTTTCAATGCAACTCGAGATAATCGGTGATGGAGATTCCAGGCGATGGGATCCGCCCGTACCAGATGTGCATATTGATTTTGAATTGTATGAACCGAGAATTCTTGAAGATGTGCTGCATGAAGTGGAAGGAAATATTTTGCACACGCGGAAGATTGATTACATCATGATCCCCCAGAAGATGGGCGAATTTGATGTAAGTATTCCTTTTACTTTCTTCAATCCAAATACCGGTGCTTACGAAACATTAAAGGGAGATAAATTTTATCTTCAGGTTGCACAGGGAAGTTCGATAGCTCGTCGGGCAATGCCAGATACTCTACCTACCGCACCTTTACCATTGCGTAAAGTAAGTCAGAGCAAATCAGATGATCGTTTCTGGGTATCCATTCCACATCTGACACTATTTGGATTGCTAGTAACGGGTACATTATTTGGACTCATCATCACCTTTCGACGAAGGCAGGAAGCTTTGATTCCAAAATCAGAACGAATCAGATCCATGGCTGCCCGTCACGCGCGTGTACAACTTGATATCCTCACGAAAGCCGATGACATCAAGGGCAAGCCTTTCTTTGAAAAAGCAACTGAAATCTATTCACGATTTCTTTCAGATAAATTCAATATTCCTCTAAGTGATCTGGATCAATCGAAACTTTTATCGATTCTTACACATTCGGGACTTTCAGAGTTGACTATTAAACATGCGGTTACATTCTATGAACAATGCCTCACAGTTCGCTATGGAGGAATTCCGGGAGGTATGACTAAAGAAAAAATGATCGAAGAAATCAGAGCACTTATTGACAAACTTGGGTCCTGATCTTCGCAGTTCATATTTGCATTTTTCTTCATATCATTGTTTGCGCATTCACTCCACCCCGATTAGCGACAAACTACAACCACCACATGACGACCAAAAAATCAAAAAGCGTCACTACTAAAAAGTCGGTTTTTAAACTCAAATTCTGGCATTACCTGGTCATCGTCCTGATACCATTAG
>JALYSC010000343.1 GCA_030855005.1 Bacteroidota bacterium
GGTCATAATCTCATGGATCATCATTTCAGAGTGGGAGCGCGAGCTGACGTGGATGGTTTCACTGATAAATATTATAAGGGAAGAAAACCTGCGGGATTCTATTTGCCCAAATTCAGAAATATAGATTCGACTTCGATGCGTAAGGATTACATCCGAGGATTTGGATATCAGGGTGGTGCGAGCCGCGATGGATGGTGGCGCGCGGTTGCAGAAGCAGGTGTTGGAGGAGCGTGGAAAGATCAGTGGCAAAATCCGGGTGGCTGGACTGTAGGAATGATGGCATTTGGAGAATGCCTGCCTTACCACGAAAACAAAGTGACAGTCAATACCGCATTACTTGATCCATATGGCTTGCCAACGCTCGAGATCGATTGCGAGTGGAAGGAAAATGAACTCACCATGCGAAAAGACATGGCGCAGTCTGGTGCAGAAATGTTTGAAGCTGCGGGATATAAAAATGTCACTACATACGATTCAGGTTCTAATCCGGGTCTTGGAATACATGAGATGGGTACTGCACGTATGGGTAGAGATCCCAAGACTTCTGTACTCAATGAATGGAATCAGGTGCATGCGTGTAAAAATGTATTTGTTACAGATGGAGCCTGTATGACATCCGCGGCTTGTCAAAATCCTTCACTGACTTATATGGCACTGACAGCAAGAGCCACGCATCATGCGGTGGAAGAATTGAAAAAACAAAATATTTAAACTTATCCTTCAACAGCGAAACCGTGAGATATGGAACGTAGAGATGCATTAAGATATACAGCCTTCTTTATGGGCTTAAGCATGAGTGGAGCAACGATCTCCGCTATCATGTCCGGTTGTAAGACAGATGATGGTGATGATTGGGTATCTTCTTTTCTCTCTCAGGAGCAATCAGATTTTCTCGCAGATTTCGGGGAAACGATTTTCCCAAAGACATCAACACCAGGAGCAAAAGATGCACAGGTGGTCCGCTTTATTGATGCGGTCAGACCACTTCGGTACACTGTTGAGGACAACGAAAAATTTAAAACAGATCTGACTGCTTTTATACAAAAAGCTAAAACTGAAGGCGGAAAAGAATTTGTAAAGTTGTCACCAGAAAAACAACTTGAATGGGTTACTGAAGTTGACAAGAATTCTTATGAGATACTCAATGCAAATTCTAATACCAAAGATGTAGAAAGACCCTTTTATATTGTTTTGAAGGAGCATATTGCCGGAGGATACTTTAGTTCAGAATTGGTGATGAAAGAATTCTTTGCATTTGATCCGATTCCGGGTCGCTATGATGCATGTATACCTTATGAAGATGTAGGGAGAGCATGGGCAATATGACCTGGAAAGTAAACTCTATTACACTTCTTCCGCTTTCACAAAAGGCTCATTGAGATATAACGGGCGATCTATCAATTCGTCGAGGACAATAGCATGTTCATTAATTACAATACCTTCTATGGTGGGGAATACACCGGTGATAATTTCATTATACCGTTGTCTTGAAGAAGATATCATCTTTACCACCAATTGATTGGATCCTGAGGTAAGCTCTACGGAGATTACTTCCGGAATTCCAGACAAGTGCCTAATAATGTCCTGGATGATGGCTTGAGACCTCATTCGAAGGAAGACATAAGCGATGACCTCGATATGCAGTGCCCTGTAGTTAATATTCAGTCTGGAGGTGGTAAGAATTCCGAGACTTTCCATTTTTCTAATGCGCACATGAATTGTGCCACTTGAGACGTTAAGATCCTTGGCAATCTCTGTAAACGGAATCCTCGCATCTGCAGACAAAGAATTAAGAATGCTGATATCCAGCGCGTCGAGCTTTTCAGTCATGGGGTATATAGAATTTGAGTTTTGTCTAATTCTAAATCAGGAAAGAGGATATTACCTGATATTTGCGTTGAATTAAACCAGTTATACCTAAACTTAGGGTTTTTTTACTAAAAATGTTGTTAAAACCCGAAAATTTTATCTTTTTGGCAGAAACTCATATTAAATACAAAATCTGGGAACCACTCCTACTCAGCCTGGTCACCGTCATCGGTATGATTGCCGGGGCTAATTTTGTGGAAACCGACCAAGATCATTCCAAGTCACAGACTTCGATCACGAATGCAAATTACAGTGGCAGACAAGTGGAGGAAATCATCCGTTTCCTTGAGACCAAGTATGTAGGAGAAGTCAATTCTGATGAGCTGGTCGAAAAGGCAATCAAAGCCATCATGGAAGGATTGGATCCTCATACTCACTACTTTCCTCCCGATCAGATGGATGAACTGGAAGAAAAGTCTATGGGTCAATACGTAGGCATAGGTGTGGAGATCATCTTTATCAATGACAGTCTTGTAGTCTTATATCCCAAGAAAGACAGTCCCGCAGAAAAAGCCGGGATTAAGCCGGGAGACTATATTCTGGCTATAAATAATCAGTCGATCCCTAATGATTCTCTCACACATGAAGAGATTATCGAATTAATTAAAGGCTCGAAAGGAACCCGGATCAAGCTAACTGTCAAACCGATGCTTCAGAATACGATCCGTACTATCGATATCGTACGGGATGAAATCAAGGTGCCTAGTGTGCTTGCTGCTTATATGATTGATAGTACCGTTGCCTTTATCAAACTCTCAAGATTTACTAACATCACCTATCGTGAATTTATGGATGCATGGGAGAAAATGTATACAGAGCAGGGAGCACGTGATCTTATCCTTGATCTGCGAGATAATCCAGGAGGATATCTTCGCGAGGCTGTCAATATCCTGTCCCAAATATTTAAAGAGGAAGGAAAATTATTAGTTTATACTGAAGGAAAAAATCATGACCGCACAGAATACAAAAGTACAGGTAAAGTTTTTTTTCCGATAGAAAATATAACCGTCGTAATTAATGAGAACTCGGCAAGCGCAAGTGAAATCATTGCCGGTTGTATTCAGGATCAGGACCGTGGCATCATTGTAGGTGCGAGATCATACGGTAAAGGACTTGTGCAGGAACAATATGATCTATCTAATGGCGGCATCTTACGATTGACGATTTCCAAATACTATACACCTTCAGGCAGACTTATTCAAAAGGCATATGATGAATCATCAATCGTGGATACAGTTTTAAATTTTAAAACTTCAACCGGTCGTATCGTTCATGCGGGTGGTGGCATAGAACCCGATATTGAAGTCGCAGATGATATTAACTGGCGTAACAAGATGGTTATGAACTGGAATGATATCATCTCTGAATATGCGATTCGATATAATCTTTTCAAGTATGAGGGTACTACCATCACCTCAAATAATTTTGGTGATATCGAATCTTCACTGCCTGATCAGACAAGTATGCTTAAAGAACTCTCATTGCTTGCTAAAAAAAGATTGCCGGCTGAAGCAGATGCGATGATAGATTACCTCAATGAGAATCCGAATAAAATGCTGCGTATAGTGCGCGCCATGATGGTGGCATACCGGACAGGTGAAGAAGGATGGTACCGTTCTTTCAATGAAAAAGATCCTGTAATTATAAAAGCTAGGAAGGTGGTGAAAAAAAATGTGCTTACCGCGATTCACGAAGGTTAGAACAACGGTTGGTTACCGAAGAAAATCCAATTCTCCGTTTTCATCATATTTCGCAATGACAGAAGGCCTGCCTGTCAAATCCTTTTCAGTAAAAGCAGGGAAAGCAAAATCCACTTTGCTCAACACATGCGAACTGATAGTTCCGAATGTTGTGGGTGATTCCTGTTCGGCAAGATTAGCGGAGGTGGAGATTAGAGGCTTGCCATACTCACAGAGCAACTCATGACAAAATCCGGATTTGACGATGCGCACTCCAATGCTGCCATCAGGTCCGCTAAGATGAAGATAGCCTGGAGTCGCCTTAGGATAAATAACCGTTAAAGGTCTTTCATGAAAATGGAGTAGGGTATCAATTCGCGGGTGGACGGTGGCTGCTACTTCATAGAGTTGATCCAGGTCTGATACCAGTACTATAAAAGGTTTTTTACGTTGGCGGCCTTTAATCTCAAATATCTTATCTATGGCTTCCTGACAAGTCACGTCACATCCAAGTCCCCAGATCGTATCGGCGGGATAAAGGATAACTCCTCCCCGTTGAAGTACATGAACTCCCTGTTCGATGGCTTTTTGTAACTGTTCTCTGC
>JALYSC010000344.1:0-2616 GCA_030855005.1 Bacteroidota bacterium
CTATACACCTGACTACAGGAAAGGGATTTTTTGAGCAATACAAAGCTGATCAGCAATTGGCAGATTATGGTTTGGATTCGCTTACCTCTGATCTTGTCAGACAACGATGGTTGGATAATGACTTTTATGGTTTTACTTCCACCATACAGATCGGGAGTCCGCTGGAACGCTATCTGGTATTAGGCGGTGGATGGAACCGATACCTGGGAAATCATTTTGGTTATGTCATTAGTACGGATGAGGGACCATTATTTACACCCCATACATACTATCTAAATGAGGCAGATAAACGGGACTGGAATGTCTTTGGTCGCACTAACATAAAACTATCAGATGCTGTGGATGCTACTATTGATCTGCAGGGACGCTGGATTAAATATTCATTTGAAGGCCCGGATCAAAACGGAAATCTTACTAATCAGGAAATTGGTCACCAGTTTTTTAATCCGAAACTTGGTTTGCATTATTCATTATCAGGTAAATGGTCTTTATATGGGTTGACCGGATTAATGAATAAGGAACCTAACCGCGATGATTACACTGAATCAACTCCGCTCAGCAGACCGCATTCTGAACAATTGTGGGATAATGAATTAGGAATAAAATATGTGGTAAGTAATTTTAATTTTGAACTCGTAGGCTACTACATGGATTATTATGATCAATTAGTTCTCACAGGACGTCTTAATGATGTGGGTGCTTACACACGCGTCAATGTTGACCGTAGTCATAGAGCCGGAATTGAAACTACGTTTCAAAGTTCATCCATTAAAAATCTCACCCTAAACGGCACTTTCACACTGAGTGAAAATAGGATTAAAATGTATGATGAATACATTGACAATTGGGACAGCGGACTCCAGGAAATAGTACAACATGAGAATACGCAGATTGCTTTTTCGCCAAACCTGACCACAGGATTGCAATCTGCTTATACTGTCTTTGCAAAATCCACACACAACATTAGTCTGCAGTTATCAGGTAAATATGTTGGCAAACAATTCGTAGATAATACTTCCAATGAAGCTTCACTATTAGATGCCTATACTGTCATTGATGGGGGTGTATCCTGGACATGGAAAACATTATGGGCAAAAGAATTTCGCCTGAGCCTTTTTGTAAAAAACATATTTGACCATCAATTTGAGTCCAATGGATGGATTTATCGTTTCAGATCAGCAGGATCTGATCCGACACCTGATGATCCATATGCAGGAAGGGAGAATGGCAGCCTATACCATCTCAAAGGATATTTCCCGCAAGCCGGTACACATTTTTATGTTACGGCTTCAGTCGCTTTCTAAAAAATTAATAATTATAGGTAAATCCTATTCGGTAGTTGAACGGGTAACGGATCGAATCATACTGATCCAGCAGATTATAATGGATGGATACAAAAGTGCTGAATGGATAACCGCTCGATGCACCTATCCCGATGTACATATAGTTCTGCTGAAAAGATTCTTTTTGAATTTTGTCTCCGACGACAATAATTCCACCGCCGCTATCCACAGCTTCCCTTTTTAAAAAAGCTCTTTCATATTCGGCCTGAACAAAAAGTCCCTGCAGAAATGAAGTAGCGTTGTCCCAATTCCATAGTGGTTTGTAACGAGCGAAAATGGTTGGACCAAAATCAAATGCACTAAACTTATATGCTTTGTTATTGAAAGGATCTCTGTACTTGGCATAATAATAATCGGTCTTGAGCATAAAACCGAGCGCAAAGGCATCGCCAAATCGATAGGCAATATTAGGAGCCAGTCCAAACTCGAAGGTGCTGTTATAGAATCGGATATTACCCACATTGATTCCGAATCCCAGAGGTGAATCCCCTTTTTCATCCTTGTCTTTCTGAGAAGACTGCCCAAAGGCAGGCAGCAGGCTGCATCCTAAAAGGATCATTCCAAATAAAAAGTGTCTTTTTTGTCGCATAAGGGGCAAGATTGTTAACTAATGTCAAATCTCTAACGATTTCATTGGTTTTTTGCACTTAAGGAAAGATTAAATATTGAATTCCGTAATTTGTGGTCCCGTAAGCTCCTCCCTTGATCGTTTAAACCTGAGAATCAAATCATTATCAATTTAACCATTGATTTTCTAATCTATTTTTGCACATGAGTAATAAGATGCACCTGTTCACAACACTTATCTTTCTTTTATTCACCACCCTCCTATCAGGCCAGCCCCTCATCCAGTTTACAACACAACGAGCTTCCACTGCAGATGATCTGAAATACAGAGAATACTTCAAATCCTATGCCTTAGGAACCCTGACGACCAAGGCAACTTCAGATTTGCTTCGCTCCGCTGAATACATCCCGACACTTGAAATAAAGGCCGGGGAGGAGACTTTCGAGGTTTCCCTTCAGGCAAAAGATCTCAGATCTTCTAATTACGAACTCAGATATGCTGATGATACTGGAATCCATGTAATGCCACGTACCCCAAATCTGACATATCAAGGCTATACGAAGCACACCAATTACGATGTACGGATCACTGCTGATGATAACTTTTTCACTGCCATGATTCTAAGTGACGATGATGAATTCTATATAGAACAAGCCAACCATCTTGTACCTGGTGCACCTGCCAATTTATTTGTCATGTATTGGG
>JALYSC010000344.1:2626-4139 GCA_030855005.1 Bacteroidota bacterium
TCAGGAAGATGAAGAATCACATCAGGATCATTCAGACCAACGGTTGTCTGTCTGCCGTATTGTCGAGATAGCGCTTGCTAATGATTTTGAAATGTTCCAGGAGAAAGGAAGTGTTGCTGCTGTGCAAGCTCATAATATGGGTGTCATCAACAATGTGTACACTAATTACGATACAGAGTTCCAGATAGATATGGAGTTTGATATTGTTGAAATTTATGTGGCGGCTACGAGTGGAGCTGATCCCTGGACTAATAGTCTTGATCCGGGGGTTTTACTGGATGATTTTACAGATTGGGCCAGCCCTGGCTTCTCCAATCCACATGATATTGGTGGTTTATGGACCAATCGTGATTTCACGGGGATGACTATTGGTCTGGCATGGCTGGATGCAGTATGTACAAGTTTTAAATATTCTGTGCTTCAGGATTTCTCAAATAATGCGCCCTTACTACGATGCCTTCAGGCTCATGAGATGGGCCATAATTTTGGCTCTAATCACGATGCTGAAGGGTCGCTAACAATCATGGCACCAACAGTACAAAATACAAATGACTGGTCTCCATCATCCATTAGTCAGATTAATGGTTATATGGCTACTATCAACTGCCTGAGCTTATGTGGAGCACCATTGCCTCCAATAGCTGCTTTTACAGCAGACGTGACAGAAGGATGCGTGCCTTTAGTAGTACATTATACTGATCAAAGTGACAATAATCCGACTTCCTGGGCATGGACATTTCAGGGAGGAACACCTTCGTCAAGTACATCTGCCAATCCAACTGTGACTTACAATACTGCTGGAGCATTTGATGTAACTCTTACAGTGAGTAATTCACAAGGATCAAATTCTACTTCTGAATTTGATTTCATTACTGTGAATGATGATCCAATTGCAGATTTCGATTTTACTATTGACGAGCTGTTAGTAGAATTTGATAACACCAGCGTTAATGGCACAAGTTATTCGTGGAATTTCGGAGACAATTCTTTTTCTACTCAAGTGAATCCTTCCCATGAGTATCAAACAGATGGAATCTACGATGTAACATTAACTGTGACCAATGAGTGCGGCAGCGATTCTTACACTGTTGAAATAGAAATTATCACCTTACCGATTGCAGATTTCCAGGTAAGTGATACAGAAGGCTGTGCACCTTTTGAAATTGAATTTTACAATTACTCCTCTGAAAATGCCACTTCGTTTGAATGGTTATTCCCTGGAGGATCGCCACCAACTTCAACTGCTTTTGAGCCCATCATTGTTTATGATAATCCCGGAACGTTTAGTGTTACGCTGACGGCGATTAATGATTTAGGTGAGGATATATACACCCGCACCAATTATATCACCATACATGCTCAGCCAAATGCTGTCTTCACAGTACAAACCAATGGACTTGAAGCGATATTTAGTTCTGCCGGAAGTGTAGCTGATTCTTATCTCTGGAATTTTGGTGATGGAAATACCAGCACGAGTGCTAATCCCACTCATATTTATCAACAAGGTGGGGCC
>JALYSC010000345.1 GCA_030855005.1 Bacteroidota bacterium
TTGTAGTATAGAGTAACGGCTTACCCGGACCTGTAGAACGCCCAGAAATCTCAATCAGTTCTTTCTCAAGGAGTTTGTCAATAGCATAATCAGCATTGACACCGCGTATTTGCTCGATTTCGGCCCTTGAGACAGGTTGACGATAAGCAATGATCGCAAGGGTTTCAAGAGCAACTTTAGAAAGACGCCTTTTAGTTAATTGTCGCAGATAATGGCCTACGATATGATGGTAAGCGCCTTTGGTGACAAACTGAAATCCTTCCGCCACCTCTACGATTTCGAGGGAGAAATTATCATCCCAATATTTCTCCTGCAGGCGAACCAACCCCTCATCCAAATCAGCAGGGTCAATGCTAATCTGAAGCGCATTCTCAAGATTATACTTAATCTCTTCTCTCTTAATTGGTTGCTGAGCGACGAATATGAGGCTCTCTATGTGTGTATCCAGCTTATTCTCCATGAGGAGCCGCAAAATTAACTATAAATACCTCAAAAGAAAAAAAACAGCTGTGGCAACAACGATAAGAAAACCTGCCCCGAGCAACAGGCTTTGTTTCATTTGGGACCGGACCATCTTTCGCCGGCCCCGATTACGTGGGGTATCAGTGATCTGATCTATTGAAAATCCATAGGAAAACCTCCCTTGTTTTTCTTCGACAGCGATATCGCACAATTCCTCATTAATTAAGAAACTATACTTTTTGCTTGTCTCAACTCCAAAATCAATAACCACAATTGTTTCATTGCAATAGACCATCAGATGACCGGTGCTATCTCCGTGAAATAGCCCCACTTTATGGCGGTTGCCATCATCATCCACATATGTCCAGGTGATCTGACTCATGTAAAAGCTGAGACGATATCTATTGATTTATTGATAATAAGAATAACCGGTGTTACAACGAAAAAAAGCCATTACTCTGATATAACGATTAATATCAGACGAGTTTTAACACTTGGGTCAAAATCGCTGCAACAAATAAAATAAAGTGGATGGATTCCGCTACGGCAGGATGCTTAAGCATTCTGAGCAACGTCGCGAGGAATAATGAGAACGGAATCAGGAGTACCATCAGAAAAGGTACAGAAAGTGTTTTTTCGCAGAAAATAGCCATAGGAATGGCAAAAAAGATAAGGGCATAAAGAGAGTCAATCTTCTTTTGGGCATGGATATTCTTACGGGCGATAATCTGAGTATATCCTAGTAAACCAAAAAGTAGCAGCAGGCTAAATATGCCTAATGTGACAATGTCAGCGTATCCATAACTGGGGCCAAAGATTGGAATACCGAAATTTTCGAAAAGATTGGTTATTCCGGGATTAAGATCGCCTGTGGAGATGATCCGGATCAGCAAAGCAATTAACCAAGGACTAAAATAACCAGTTAAGTATTGAAAGATATCCTTGACTTTCAAGGTCTTAAGAATACTCATGGAAGTTATCCCAAAAAAAACCAAAAAGATGAAAGGAGTATATAGAAGCCCTGTAATGGAGAGCCACCAGCCTATCATAAACCGGGTTTCTTCCTGGCGATCTTTCTTTAATATATCATACAGGTAACCAAGCGCAAAAAGCAATGCAGTTGTAGCAATCAATACCGATGATAATCCAATAAAAGAAGGATGCATAGCCGTCAGCAGGATATAGCTAAGGCCTGGGAAGAGATTAATATCCCCCAGCATACTCTGACGGATAAACAACCGATTGATAATAGCCGCCTGGACAAAGACCAACAGGGTCGAAATGATATATTCTCCAACTCCCCATTGGTGAATGGCATTGATAATATCGCCACCCCAGGATCCAAAAATTTGTCCCGGAATCCGTGCACTTTGGAAGATAATGACCACGCCCCTGATCACCAGCGCATACGGCAACAACAGCAAACTATTGAAAAGATGATTCCTTCGAAAGAATTCCAGCACGGCGCTCAGGTTGTTAAGAGGGGTAAATTTATAGTTTTCTGGTCGGCTGCTTGCTCTGAGACGTTGGGAAGCCCAATCTTTTATCTTTGTCGGGATGTCTATGCTGGTCCGGCGATTATTATCTCTTCCCCTTAAGGAAATCACCTTTCCGGCGACCGTCATCTTGTTTGCCCTATGCGGCATGGGGTATTTTCTCACTAAGACCTTGCTTTTCCTTGCCATACCTTTTGTAGTAATCGGATTGATATGGGGATTGACGGATTTCCGCCGCCTGTATTTTCTGATTTGGGCTACCATTCCTTTTGCAGTGGAGGTAGATTTACCCGGAGGGCTATCCACAGATTTTCCGGCTGAACCACTGATGTGGATGTGTTGCTTTATGCTTCCGGCTTATTTTTACCTGTATCACAAAGAGATTGATTTCAGGTTTATTTGGCACCCACTTTTTATAATTCTGGTGATTCATTTTTCATGGATTATTCTGACAAGTGTCACATCGACTGAACCCATGATCTCCTTTAAATATATCCTTGCCAAATCATGGTACCTGGTCTCTTTTGTAGTTATTCCACTCATGTTATTTCGATCGATAGACGACTTCAAAACATGGGGAACATATTATTTGATACCGCTTGCTATCACCATCCTGATTATCATCATTCGTCACAGCCAGTATGGATTTACTTTCGCCACGATTAATAATGCAGTAATACCCATCTACCGTAATCACGTGGATTATGCATGTACGATGGGAATTGTACTCCCCTATCTCTGGATCCTGCATAAATGGTTTCAGGGCTTTTTAGCAAAATCATTTTTATACCTCTGTATTGGATTGATGCTGACCGGCATTTATTTCTCATTCACTCGTGCGGCATGGCTAAGTATTCCATTGGCAGTGGGATTGTATTTTATAATTAGGATGCGGTTAATGCGTGCTGTCATTCCGGTAGCGCTGGCTTTGATTATCCTTTTTGTGGGATGGATGGCGTATGACAACCACTATCTCCAGTTTTCTCCGGATTACGAAAAGACCATCACGCATAAGCAGTTTGATGATCTGGTTTCAGCAACGTATAAGATGGAAGATATCTCTACTGTCGAACGATTCTACAGGTGGGTAGCAGGATTTTATATGATCAAGGAGAAACCTTTGATTGGCTTTGGACCAGCGAGTTTTTACAGCCATTATCATAGCTATGTTGACCGGCACTTTATTACATATGTGAGTGACAATCCTGAGCATTCAGGAATGCATAACTATTACCTGATGGTTGCTGTCGAACAGGGATTAATTGGCTTGGCTATTTTTTTTATTCTCATCATAGCTGTTCTGGTCTTCGGAGAGCGGCTTTATCATTCTATGAAACCAGGTCCAAAGAAACAGTTTTTAATGGCGGCTTTGGTTTCATTTGGTTGCAATCTGTTCATCCTTACTCTTAATGATATGGTAGAGACAGACAAGTTGGGTAGCTTCTTTTTTCTCAGTGTGGCAGTGGTGATTTTGTTCGCCTTGCAGGAGCGAAATGCTGGACCGGTCCCGGTAACTGATGATTCACAAGATTAGTTATTAGCTTTCGGCATAAATGAATAAAGGACTTCAGGAAATTAAAGCGCCCATCGCGTCCGAATTGGAGGCTTTTGAAAAGCATTTCAGGGAGTCCGTTCGAAGTCGGGTGGCGTTGCTGGATAAGATCATGCATTATATCGTGAATCGGAAAGGCAAACAAATGCGTCCCATATTCGTACTGTTGTCCGCGCGCATTTGCGGTGAAATCACACCTAAGACGTATACCGCCGCTTCCCTGGTAGAATTACTCCACACAGCAACATTAGTACATGATGATGTGGTCGATGATGCACACCAGCGTCGTGGCGTCTTTAGCATAAATGCGCTTTGGAAAAATAAAATTGCTGTCTTGGTTGGTGATTATCTTTTATCACGTGGCTTGTTAGTGGCTTTAGATAACAGAGCATATGACATCCTGCAGATTATGTCACGTGCGGTACGGGATATGAGTGAAGGTGAATTGTTACAAATTGAAAAAGCGAGAAAGCTGGATATAACAGAGGATATTTATTTTGATATTATCCGAAAGAAAACAGCATCACTGATTGCTGCTTCATGTGCGTCCGGCGCCGCTTCTGTTACTGATGATGAAAATATAATTGAAAACTTCTATCGGTTTGGAGAAGCTATTGGTATTGCA
>JALYSC010000346.1 GCA_030855005.1 Bacteroidota bacterium
TGGCATCATGATTGGTGGATGGGCTTCGAATAATAAGTTTGCCTTACTCGGTGCATTACGTGCCGCTTCCCAAATGATCAGCTATGAGCTTTCGATGGGTATGTCAATCATTGCACTATTACTTTTATCAGGTTCGCTTAATCTGCGCGAGATCGTGGATATGCAACAGGGATTTCACTGGAATGTATTTTATCAGCCTATCGGATTTCTTATCTTTTTAATATGCGCATTTGCTGAATGCAATCGTGCACCATTTGACTTACCGGAATCTGAAAGTGAATTGATCGGTGGATATCATACAGAATATAGCTCGATGAAACTGGGCTTATTTCTTTTCGCGGAATATATTAACATGTTTATTTCTTCCGCGATTATCGCATGCCTCTTTTTCGGTGGATATCATTTCCCCGGAATTGATAATTTGAATTTATCACCTAACATGGCCGCTACAGTAAGTGTAATGGTGATGTTTGCCAAAATATTTTTCTTCATCTTCTTCTTCATGTGGGTACGCTGGACACTTCCGCGTTTCCGTTATGATCAGTTGATGCGGTTAGGATGGAAAATATTAATTCCACTCTCTATCATCAATGTATTAGCCACAGGAGCCTGGCTCACGTTTGTAAAATAAAGCGTATGTCGCTGACGAATCGTTCAAAAGTAGTTGTCAAGAAAAAGCTCACGCTGATGGAGTCACTCTATCTGCCTGCCATCTTCCAGGGTATGACCATTACATTTCGTCACCTCTTCAAGAAAGCAGCTACCGTACAGTATCCGGAACAGCAGCGAGAAATTGCTCCTGTTTATAGAGGGCTGCACGTATTAAAACGCAATGACAAAGGGCAGGAAAACTGCACCGCATGCGGCTTATGCGCTGTATCATGTCCTGCTGAAGCGATTACCATTGAGGCAGCAGAGCGTCAACCTGGAGAAGAGCATCTCTACAAGAAAGAAAAGTATGCAGCCATGTATGAGATCAACATGCTACGTTGCATTTTCTGCGGCATCTGCGAAGAAGCTTGTCCTGAAGATGCCATATATCTGACGGATCGTCTTCTCCCTTCCAACTATCAGCGTAAGTCATTCATTTATGGAAAAGACTTATTGGTGGAAGGAGTGCGGCCGGAAGATCGCATTGATATAAGCAGTCGTAAAAAGAATTATGAAATGGATGCGAAGTAAGGTGTAGCCTCACTCGTGTCTTATATGTATTATACCGGATGGACCAACTCATTTTTTTCACACTTTCTGTATTGACGCTTCTCAGTGCGTTAATAGTGGTCTTTGCTAAAAGTCCCATGTACAGTGTGCTGTCCCTGATCGTATGCTTTTTCACCATTGCAGGACATTACATTCTTCTCAATGCACAGTTCCTTGCGATTACCCATATCATAGTATATGCAGGTGCCATCATGGTCCTTTTCCTATTCGTGGTCATGTTACTCAATCTGAATAAAGAATCGGAACAACATAAATCACCAAAACTTCGGATCGCAGCCACTATTTCAGCCGGCATGTTATTTCTCACTTTACTGGCTTCTTTAAAATCCACGCAATTGGTGTCATTCATCGCACCTCCACCTTCTGACAACGGTATGGTCGAGCATGTGGGACAAAAACTATTTACAGACTATTTATTGCCTTTCGAAATATCATCGATCCTATTCCTGAGCGCCATGATCGGTGCAGTCGTATTGGCTAAACGAGATAAAAAAAGATAATGGGTACCGTCGAACATATCATTCCGCTCAACTGGTACATTGTGCTGGCATCATTCCTGTTTTGTATCGGCGTGATGGGCGTATTGTTTCGCAAAAATGGGATCATTATCCTGATGTGCGTCGAGATTATGCTCAATGCTGTCAATATTCTGTTGGTTGCTTTCTCTGCCTACAGCGGCAATAGCGATGGACAGGTTTTTGTATTTTTTATCATGGTGGTCGCAGCAGCAGAAGTCGCAGTTGGACTTGCTTTACTGATGAGCATATACAGGAATATTGGCAGTACCAACATCGATGTGCTCAACAAACTTAAATGGTAGTACAGGTCTGACCTGGTGACAAATAAAACAACGTGATACAAAACGTATTAAACGATCCGACATTAATTTTCCTGGGGTTACTGATCCCACTTTTTCCATTGCTAGGCTTCCTGGTCAATGGTTTGTTAGGGAAATTCCTTCCTAAAGCAAGTGCAGGATGGATTGGTAGCGGAGCTATATTGGCTTCATTCATTTGTGTTCTCTATATTTTTAATTCAGTCAATGCCCAGGATGTAATCCGCATTGATGTATTTGACTGGATCGTATTCTCAGGAATTGATATTTCTTTCGGGTTTTCAATAGATCCACTCACAGTGATCATGATGCTTGTCGTAACTGGTGTTGGATTCCTCATCCACTTGTATTCCGTTGGATACATGCATGATGACGATGGTTTTGGCAGGTTTTTCACTTATCTCAATCTCTTTATTTTCTTCATGTTGTTGCTCGTCATGGGTAGCAATTATCTCATGATGTTCATTGGTTGGGAAGGCGTGGGATTATGTTCTTATCTCCTGATTGGTTTTTGGTTTAAAAACGATGCTTACAATGACGCTGCCCAAAAGGCATTTGTCATGAATCGTATTGGTGACCTGGGTTTTTTAATTGCTATGTTCTTCATGCTGTTTCAATTTGGTACGCTGGACTTCGCTGCTATTGAAAAATTGGTACCAGGAATTGCAGAGCACCAAGGATTAATTACTACAATCGCTTTATTACTTTTTATTGGTGCTATTGGAAAATCAGCTCAGCTTCCATTATACACCTGGCTTCCAGATGCGATGGCAGGACCGACTCCGGTGTCTGCTTTGATCCATGCTGCAACGATGGTGACTGCGGGTATCTACATGATCGTACGGTCCAATGTACTCTTTGCGATGTCTCCTGTAGCGCTACAGGTTATTCTGGCTATTGGAGTCGCGACGTCAGTGTTCGCTGCAATCATTGGTCTTAAGCAAAATGATATTAAGAAAGTACTCGCCTACTCTACCGTTTCACAACTCGGTTTGATGTTTGTCGCATTGGGATTGGGTGCTTTCAGTAGCGGTATCTTCCATTTAGTCACGCATGCTTTCTTTAAAGCTTTATTATTCCTCGGAGCAGGTAGTGTAATCCATGCACTACATGGCGAACAGGATATCCGCAACATGGGTGGATTGAAAAAATTGATTCCCATCACGTATATAACTTTCCTGTTGGCTTCACTTGCTATTTCAGGATTTCCATTGTTGTCAGGCTTTTTCTCAAAAGATGAAATCCTAGCTCATGCTTTCGAACAGAATATTTTAATCTGGATTATACTTTCGATCAGTTCTTTACTGACCGCATTTTATATGTTTCGTCTTGTCTATCTGACATTCAATAATTCTTTCAGAGGCACGGACGAAACCAAACACCATATTCATGAATCACCGTGGACGATGACAGTGCCATTGGTGATTCTATGTGTGCTTTCTGTATTTGGAGGATTTCTTGGGTTGCCTTCAGTATTCCATGCACAGCATTGGCTGGCAGGATATTTATCTGCTGTTACAGCGGGTTCATTACCATACCTGCATCACGGAGAAGCGATTAATCATTCCCTTGAAATTATCCTGATGTCCATAGCAGGTGCTGGTGCGATTGCAGCAATTTTATTTGCAAGACATCAATACGTAACTAAAAAACAATTACCTCCTGCAGAAGTATCTCTCACAGGATTTGAAAAGCTGGTTTCCAATAAATTTTATGTTGATGAACTGTATGAACGATTCATCTCACAACCTACTTTCCGCATGTCAGAAGCTTTCGGCGGATTTGTCGACAAACAAATTGTTGATCGATTAGTCAACGGAGTTGGAACCCTGGTCGACATGAGTGGGAAGACTCTAAGGTTGTTCCAAACAGGTAGTACAGGACTATACGTATTTGCCATGGTGCTTGGCATGATAGTGCTATTTATAATTCGACTGCTGATCTGATGATGACTTTACTCCTTCTCTTCATTCCCTTAGTGTCAGCGATCATCGTGTATCTCGCGGGTCAGAAGCTGGCATCAAAAGTGGCATTGAGTCTGGCTGTCGTTGAGCTTGTATTATCAGGAGTAGCCC
>JALYSC010000347.1 GCA_030855005.1 Bacteroidota bacterium
GGCTTGACCTTACAAATGCGGATGTGGATTGTGATAATCTGTGCATTCTGGACTTATCTCCAAGGATGCTTCCATGGCTGATGTTGCTGGTTGGATCAACCGTAATCACGCCTACTTTGTGACCATCATTAATCGCCCTCGATCCAAGAGCTTCGATCAATGTGCTTTTACCAACACCAGGAGAACCACTAATGGCTAACCTGAAGGAGGAAGTAATATTTTTCTTTTGCTTTTCGCAGAGTTCTAGGAGTTGAACACTTTCTATTCGGTGTTGAGGCAGCTCGCTTTCGATTAGGGTCATGGCCTTTCCGATGGCCACCCGGTCGCCCTGTAACATCTGATCAAATAAAGCCTCAATGGTTGTCGACATATTAGTATGTGAAAGTCGATGTGTCAACAAATATAATTGATTATTGATAATTATAGAGTACTGATTACCAATAATTTAATATGTTAATATCGTTAAGTTAAAGTGTTATGATGGTTTTGAAAACGGTTTAACGATTCCATAATACCCCGACAGGATTGAGCTTCATTTATTTACTACTGGTTGTATCTCAAAACGGTGGGCGGAATCCTAACTATGAATCACGTCCGAAGTGTCCGGGAATTCGTTACATCCAGCCGCCCACCTGTTTTTTATCTATTTAAGAAAAGAGATTCGCCAGAATGCCATTACTCCATTTACGGGCATAAAAATCGATAACATAAGATCCCGCTAATGGATCTACCCCTTTGTACATTTCACTTTCCATATTAAGTAAGTGATGGATATTCCTGTTCACCCTCAGATAGTATTCTGGCACTTTATTTTGCCTGATGGGATGAATACATAAGGCGTGGACCCCGGTTTGAGACGCTGCCAACGCCGATGCTGATGCCTGAATTAAATATTTATCCGGATCCTTTTCAGTTCCGGGTTGTATATGACATTCAAGATATGGGTGAGATGTTGACGAAGAAGGATACTTCGAAAGGATCTCCTGCCAAATCAAATGCAGAACACGAGTTTGAATGATTTGCTTTAGATAGTCGCAATCAGGAATATATCTGAGGATGCATTGACTAAGAATATTTTGCCCGCTCATAACTGAAGCTCGTTTATTTATTTCAAGAATGTTTTTGAAGAGGTCAGTAGCCTTTTGTATCCAATTTCCTTCGGCGGAAATATCAAATACGAATTTCTCTACGGAATGTAATTTATAATTGGTAACAGCTTCCTTATGTCTAACAATAATGTCTTCAGGAATTGATTTTGAATCCATTTGTACTTCATCAGCGAACTCAACACTAACACTTATAAAATCCCTTATGACACTCTGTAAGATTGTTGCAATTGATACATCCGGTCTGCGTATGTCAAGAATAATAGATTGCGCTCCGTACTGTAATGCACCAAGGATTTTTTTGTTGATACTATTGTCATTATCATCTTTGACTTCAATCCATTCTATCAGAATGGGAGCGGTATTAAATAGTTGGGAGGGTAGTACAATTGGCTCACCAGAATAATCATCATGATGATGAAAAGGATGACGAATTTCACCAGGCCACCAATCGGTTTGAATAGATTCCAAAGGCTTCCCACGCAGGTCAAGTGAAGCTTTGTCAAGCCATCCATTTCGGGTTGTTTCAGGAAATTTATATTGCCATTCATTCATCTGTTCACAATATTAGTGAAACCCTCTTTCACCTGGACTTTTGATTGTGGCCGTATCTTAGGGGCATGAGTCGATTTCAAAAGCCAATTTATCTTGATTATCACTCTACAACGCCTGTTGATGCAGGGGTCCTGGAGGCAATGCTGCCATATTTTACTGAGTATTATGGTAATTCTTCCAGTCGTTCTCATCCATTAGGTTGGCAGGCTAGCGAAGCCGTGGAGATAGCCCGAAGGCAGGTATGTTCTTTATTAGACGTTCCCTCAGAAGAAATCTTTTTTACCTCCGGGTCAACAGAAGGTCTAAATATGGCAATTAAAGGCAGCGCTGAAGCCTCATATTCCAAAGGAAAACACATCATCTCAGTCGCGACAGAACATCAGGCTGTCCTTGATCCTTTGATGTATTTGTCGACTAAGGGATTCGAGATCACGCTTATACCGGTAGATCATCAGGGAATGATTGATGCTGAAAAATTAAAAGCAGCAATACGACCGGATACCATTTTAGTTATTGCCATGTGGGCGAATAATGAAACTGGAGTTATCCACGATATTCCAGTGATCGGTAAGATTTGTAATGAACATAGAATAATTTTTATTACTGATGCAACTCAGGCTGTTGGAAAATTGAATGTTAATCCAAAAGAAAGTGGGGTAGATATACTTGTTTTATCCGCACACAAATTTTATGGTCCGAAAGGAACCGGAGCAATATGGATCCGTAGCAAAGACAAAAAGAATCAACTTATTCCACTACTGCATGGTGGTGGCCATGAATCTGGTATGCGCGCCGGCACATTGAATACACCGGGAATTGTTGGACTAGGTAAAGCTTGCGAATTGATGCAAACAGAAAGAGATACTGAGCAGGTTCGTATAGGACGATTAAGAGATCTTTTTGAAGGCAGAGTGCAGAATGAATTGGAAGGCGTGACAATAAACGGGAATATAACCAATCGACTTTCCACAGTTTCCAATCTCAAAATTGATTTTACTGACAGTCAGGCAGTGATGACAAAATTGAGAACCCGTGTAGCTATTTCTTCAGGCTCAGCATGTAGTTCAGCAAATCCTGCCCCTTCTCATGTCCTCACTGCAATGGGATTGTCTGAATCAGAAGCTAAATCTTCATTCCGGATCAGTTTTGGCCGGCAGACAACTGAAGAAGAAGTTATAGTAGCCACCACACTATTTATTGAAGCCATCAATCAATACCGGTCGGAGAGTCCTCTGTGGTTGATGCATAAACAAGGCATTGACATCTCCCAGGCATCCCAACAGGAACTATAAATAAGCCTGATTGTTATCTTTGCAACTTCTTCAATGTAAATGCTTTAGACTATGTTATTTGTTGCAGATAGTGCGAAGGAACGAATAGTACAAATCCTGTCAGGTGAAAACAAGTCACTGGATGAATACTTCGTCCGGGTTAGTGTAACCAGTGGAGGTTGTTCAGGGCTTAGTTATGTCCTTGATTTTGATAATCATCTCAAACCTGCCGATCAGGTTTTTGAAGATAAAGGCATTCGTGTTGTAACAGATCTCAGAAGCTTTCTGTACGTACACAATACGGTGCTGGAATTTTCAGGAGGGCTTGATGGTAAAGGATTTGTTTTTAACAACCCTAATGCATCCAGGACTTGCGCATGCGGTGAGAGTTTCTCCGTTTAATCTTGTCTAAATAATCCTCGCGGTAATTTTTAATACGCCAGTAATTCCCTGATTGCATTTTCTACCTGATCCGCCGAAAGAATCATTTCTTTTTCGAGCGTTTCATTTAATGGAACAGCTGGCATATCTATGGATCCTATAGTTCTAACAGGTGCATCAAGGGATGTCCAGCAAATTTCCTGAATTCGGGCTGCCAGACTTTGTGCAAATGAGTTTGTCAAAGTATCCTCAGTCACGACAAGACATCTGCCATGAGCTTTTACAGTTTCATACACAAGTTCATCATCAAGCGGAACCAACGATCGTAAATCAAGTATGGTAACACGATCGCTTATTTGTTTAGAAGCTGTTAGTGACCAATGGACACCCATCCCATAAGTAATGATGCACAATGCTGCACCTTCATCGATACGATCCTTATTTGCTGCCTGCACTATTCGGCCTTTACCTAAAGGAATAATATATTCTTCATCAGGGATGGGAACCTTAGCGGTTTCTGTATTGGCAACTTTACTCCAATACAATCCTTTATGTTCAAATATGACTACAGGATTTGGATCGTAATACGCGGCTTTGATCAAGCCTTTTAGATCCGCCCCATTACTTGGATAGATTACCTTGATGCCTTTGATATTGCACACTATTGTTTCGACACTTGAGGAATGATATGGTCCACCGCTCCCGTAGGCACCTGTTGGAACTCTGAGGATCATCGAAACAGGATATTTTCCATTACTTAGATAATTCGATCTGCTCACTTCCGAAAAAAGTTGATTAAGTCCAGGCCAGAT
>JALYSC010000348.1:0-755 GCA_030855005.1 Bacteroidota bacterium
GGTATAGGGCATGAGCTTTATCCATCAAAATCCGGATACCCTCTGTTTCATAGGTCGTATCCCTTTCCTTTTCTTCATCGAAGCCCAATAAATAGGAAAAGCCGGAACATCCGCCACCCTTTACTCCAACGCGCAATGAATAATGCGCAGGTACTCCCTGCTCTTCCCTGAGCCTGTGTAATTGAATAACCGCTCCAGGAGTGAGTCGGATTGGTGAAGATGTCAGCGTTTCAGCCATTAATTCCCTGTGATTTTGGTTTGCAAATATAACGAACACTTGATTTATAGAAGGATTTAACGCTTCCTGATGGCTTCCGGTTCATTCAATGCCTTAGCATACCTTACTGAAATGAGTACTTTTACCCTATGACCTGGCAACTCATTTTAGGCCTGACCCTTCCTTCACTAGTGGTCTTCGCGGCAGTCTATTTCACGTTCAGGCAATACCATGAACAACAGATTCGTCTGCATTATCTTGAATCTAAAAAATCAAATGATCATATCACGCTCCCCATGCGGCTTAATGCCTATGAGCGCTTGTTAATGTTATGTGAGCGCATTGATTTTACAGACCTCATGCTTAGGATGATCACTCCGGGCACATCAGCAAGAGAGATCAAGGCAGCGATGATGATAGCGGTGCAACAGGAATTTGAACATAATCTTACCCAGCAACTCTATGTAACTCCAGAGCTCTGGCAAGTGTTGCTTGCAGCAAAAAACAAGACAATTGATGTAATCAGCCTTGCTGGAGA
>JALYSC010000348.1:765-4117 GCA_030855005.1 Bacteroidota bacterium
TGATTATGCACAGCGGCTTATGGAGATCATCTCAAAAGAAACTTCATTACCTGCACAGATTGGTAAAAAAGCAATTAAAACGGAGTCTGCATTATGGTTGTAAATAAATTTTCATCGGTTCTCATCGGCCTGGTATGCTTGCTCTCCGCCTGTACCGTACAACACATCAGTAAGACAGATGTAAACTATACTATCGTTCGTAAAGAATCTGCCGCAGCAGAAAAACCTGAAGTCACGGCCGCCATTGCTCCTTATAAGGTACAACTGGATGCAGAGATGAATGAAGTAATTGGAAATGTACCTGTCCAGCTAACAAAACAACGTCCTGAATCTACACTTGGAAACTGGTCAGCTGATGTCGCACTCGAACATTTGCGGAAAGAAGGTTTTGAAGTTGACTTTGCAATTCTCAATTATGGTGGATTACGTGTGCCTTATATAACACAAGGTCCTCTCACTCGTGGAGAAATATTTGAATTGGCTCCGTTTGATAACATACTTGTGATAATGGATGTACCAGGTGCAGTTCTTGATTCAGCCTTACAATTAATAGCTCAGTCTGAAGGATGGCCTGTCAGTAAGGGAGTTAAATTAGTTTTGTCGGGAAAGAAATTAGTATCCGCGCAATTACTTGGTCAACCTCTAAAACCTACGAAAATATATAAGGTGGCCACCGTCGATTATGTTGCTACTGGAGGAGATGAAATGAAAATGTTGATTCCACTTTCACGAAAGAATACTAACATCCTGTTCAGGGATGCATTGCTCGCTTATGTAAAAAGTATAACCGCAGAGGGTAAACCTATTACCTCCTCTATCGAAGGCAGAATATCAGTTCAATAAAACTCATCTCATCATGTGGTCACGCCGACAATTTGTAACCAGATCATCAGCAGCCGGAACCGCGTTATTTTTACCGGGATGGGTCAGCGCTGCAGTTCTCACACAAGAATTGACAAAGCTTGTAATTCTGCATACGAATGACGTACACAGCCGTGTGGAACCTTTTCCTGATGATGGATCAAAGAATGCCGGATTAGGTGGTGCAGCGCGAAGAGCTGCCATCATCGATAAGATCAGGGCTGATAATGAGCATGTGTTATTATTTGACTCAGGTGATATTTTTCAGGGGACGCCTTATTTCAATTTTTTCCTCGGCGAGATTGACATCAAGTTAATGAGCCAGATGAAATATGATGCAACGACAATGGGCAATCATGATTTTGATGCGGGACTTGAGAACTTTGAAAAACAAATGCGTGAGCATGGCTCATTTCCATTGATCATTTCCAATTATGATTTTTCTGATACTATCCTGCACGATAAATATTCTTCGCGTAAAATTTTTCAGCGAGGGAATATTAAAATTGGTGTGACAGGGGTGGGAATAGAAATGAATGGTTTGGTGTCATCGAATCTATATGGTGCGACACGATATCTGGATCCAATCAAACATGCTACAGCAGAAGCGCAAATCTTAAAGCACGACGAAAAATGTGACCTTGTTATTTGTCTTTCACATCTCGGATATAAATATGATAAAGTGAAAGTAAGTGACATCCACCTTGCTGAACAAAGTGATGCTATCGATATTATTTTAGGCGGTCACACTCACACATTCTTAGATCAGCCTGATATCCGAAAAAATAAATCCGGAGCTCCTGTGATCATCAACCAGGTGGGTTGGGCTGGGATGCGACTTGGAAAAATTGAAGTGACGTTTGAGAGGAATAATAAGAACAAGTGTGTGAGCTGTGATGGAATATGGGTTAAAAATTAACACCCTGGAGTCCTGATTTTACAATGATTTGGTGTGCGGCTACTGACTGTCAATCGATTACTAAGGTGATGAATAAAAATATATAACGTATTCATCCTCATGGCATTAAATTTAATTTTAGGGTTTTGGTTAAAAAGTTTGTGATCGTCGTGCATCCATCTATTTTTTTTTGATCTTTGTCGCCTCCCACGTCAGAGTGAACATAGTGACAAACGTGCAAAGCAAAGCTCATCCGACCCAAAGACTCCACCAGGAGCGATTCGCCGGCAAGGCTAGTGGGATTATATTATAAACCTTTTTAGTCTGGAAATATGATCGTGCAGGACTGCAATGCGGTATGGAATGGGTGTCTTAGCGTTATACGCGAAGAGATCAGTGAGCAAAGTTTTAAAACATGGTTTGAACCCATCCGTCCTATTCGCCTGCAGGAAAATACACTTACACTCCAGGTTCCCAATCGCTTTTTCTTCGAATGGCTGGAAGAACATTATCTCACAGTCCTTCGCAAATCGATACGGCAGACTTTAGGACCCAAGGCTAATCTTGAATACAACTATGTAAAAGATGATCCGTGGCAAAAAAATGGAAAACGTCAGAAACCAGTTTCATCCACACCAGTTTCCGAAGAAGAACTTGATATCCGAAATCCATTTGTGATCCCAGGTATCAAGCGACTTAAAATTGATCCTCAGCTTAATACTTCATATACATTTGATAATCTGATTGTAGGTGATTGCAATAGACTTGCTTGTTCTGCAGCAGAAGCGATTGCAAAAAATCCAGGAGGAACCGCTTTCAATCCTCTTTTTGTATTTGGCGATGTAGGTCTTGGAAAAACACATCTTGTGCAGGCGATTGGTAATGCTGTCGTCAAGCAGCGTGAGGATAAAACTGTATTGTATGTTTCATCTGAAAAATTTACCAATCAGATCATCGAAGCGATTAAGAATAACGCTGTTAGTGATTTTACCAATTTCTATCAATTGGTGAATTTGCTGATCATCGATGATATTCAGTTTCTCGCAGGCAAACAGAAGACACAGGAAATATTCTTTCACATCTTCAATCAATTGCATCAAAGTGGTAACCAGATTGTCCTGACTTCCGATCGTCCTCCAAAAGATCTCCAGGGTATGGAAGAAAGGCTGATTTCTCGTTTTAAATGGGGACTTTCAGCAGATCTACAGGCTCCGGATTATGAAACCATGATGGCGATTCTCGAGCATAAGTCTACTATCAATAATATTAATTTCACTCCGGAAGTCAAGCATTATATCTGCGATAATATCCGTCACAATATCCGTGAACTTGAAGGTGTAATCATTTCATTGATTGCTCATGCTTCCCTGACAAGAAAAGAGATTGATATCGACCTGGCTCAAAAGGTGATTTATAATGTGGTGATGAATACCGGAACCACGATCACACTGGATCATATCAAAAAATGTGTTGCTGAACATTACGAAGTACCTATCGAAAAGCTCAAGTCAGAGACCCGCAAACGCAACGTTGTGCTGGCGAGGCAGCTTTCCATGTACTTTGCTAAGAATATCACTAATCACTCCCTCAAAT
>JALYSC010000019.1 GCA_030855005.1 Bacteroidota bacterium
CAAAATTCCTTCTGAAGACATGATCGCGTTGTTTCTGAATATGCGTCCGAAGTTTTCTTTATCAGGAAAAATTTCATCCTGCATCGGAAGAAAAACTCCTGCACTATCTACCAGGTAAATTATTGGTAATCGATTCTCCATCGAAATCTCCTGAGCACGAAGATTTTTTTTACCTGTAATAGGAAACCATGCACCAGCTTTAACCGTCGCATCATTAGCAACTACTACACAAGTTCGGCCGGATATCTGACCAATCACCACAATAACCCCACCAGCCGGACAACCTCCTTCATCCTTATACATTTCATAGCCTGCAAATGCACCTATCTCTATTGGAATTGTGTTTGGATCGAGCAGCAGATTGACACGCTCACGAGCAGTGAGTTTGCCTAGTTCATGTTGTTTATCGATTTTTTTTTGACCACCACCCAGAAAGATCATTTCCAGTTTTCGATGCATCTGTGCGACAAGCAGCTTCATCGCATCCTCATTTTTGTTGGCGTCGAGATTATAATCCGGCATGAGGTGAAGGTAAGAGAAGTAAAAGGAACGAGAAATATCTACTTCTTATTAAACCGCAACTTAGTATTCAGAACCAAGCCAGGTGAATAACCTGAAGTCAGTACCTCCAGGAAGTTCAGCTCTAATCTGAGTAGCCAGATCAGAGAGTACTGCGGCAGTACTATTGAATTTATAAATGAAAGAAGCCGAATTGAGATTTAGACTTGGTACTGTAACCTGACCATTGTTAGCAATCATAAAATGCCCGTAATACCCCTGATCCAGGGTTGGTTCTTCGATGGTAATATCCAGTATCGAGTTTACAATCTCCATTGCTTCCTGTTGCTTCACCGGGTGATATAAATATCCCCATATCATGCCGGAAGGGATCCGGACCATACTATAATGAGGAATACTTAAACCGTAGACGGTATTCATATCTATTTGAAAACTCTCATCATCAATCAGTAAGGTGCCTGTATTGTGAATATTGTCTCCAAGATCAATTTCAAGATCATATAAACCCGAATGAGGCGTTATTGCAATTTTCTGAGTGGCATTTGCTTCACTTCCAATGCAGGGATCGGGCATTTGTAAACTTATCAGATGGATGGAAACTTCGCCCGGCGTGACTATAGATTGATGCCTATACTTTGTGCCTTGGCATTGATTAGCCAGACTGCTCGTAAAAGTGAATCCAAGAGAAGAACCTGAAGAACTTAAGGATTGGTCTAACTGGAGGACAACATCTTCACGGATACTTATTTCAGGTTTATCGAGCGATTCTGGTTGGAGCTGGCAACTCAGTATCACACAGCATCCCATCAGCAATACCAGTATAGTTGATCTCATTGTAGTACCATTAACGGCCTGCATTTTATGATGCTGCCTTCAGCGTGCGATAGCCAATGACCCAAATTTCATAGTAATAATAATCTTAATACTTATCAATCTATAATTCAATGGATTAATTTAAATTTAAGAAGATATTATCAAATAAATATTTCCCTCCATTATTTTCAATTACTTAGCTAATCATATGTATAATCAACAAGTCAATCTCACAAGCGATACTGTTACCAAACCAACACCATTGATGTTGGAAGCTATGATGAGTGCCGAAGTAGGTGATGATGTTTTCGGTCAGGATCCTACGACAATTGTCCTTGAAGATAAAATGGCCAGATTATTCGGTCATGAAGCCGCACTATTTTGCCCTTCAGGCACAATGACAAATCAGATTGCCATCAAAGCGCAAACACAGCCTCTTGATGAAATCCTCTGCGATGAATTATCTCATATCTATCGCTATGAGTTAGGGGGCTATGGATTTCACAGTGGAGTTGCAATACATGTGATGCGAGGCACAAATGGAATTATTACACCTGATCTCGTTGAGAAAGGTGTAAAACCAAAAGCAGACTGGAATCCTATATCACGACTTTTATGCCTTGAGAATTCTGTCAACATGGGTGGAGGTAATTATTACACATTAGACCAGATCAGGCCAATAGTTTTGACTGCACGAAATAACAATCTGAAAGTTCATTTGGATGGTGCGCGCCTCTTTAATGTCCTTGTAGAAACTAATGAATCTACTACTGATTATGGCGGTCAGTTTGATAGTATTTCGATTTGTCTTTCAAAGGGCCTGGGTACACCAGTTGGTTCTGTGTTGACAGGTACAAAGGAGATGATTGCAATGGCAAGAAGAGTGCGGAAAGTGATGGGTGGTGGCATGCGCCAGACAGGTTATCTCGCTGCAGCAGGTATCTATGCGCTCGATCATCATGTCACGCGCTTACGAGAAGACCATCAGCGTGCGCGAATTTGTGGTCAGATGCTGGAATCAGCATCTTGGGTCAAATCGGTAAACCCTGTCGCAACCAACATTGTCATTTTCAAGATTGCAGATCACCTGACCACGAGCGAAGTCGCCGCGAAGCTTGCAGAGAAGAACATAATATGCGCACCTGTTGATAAAGAAACACTACGATGGGTTTTTCACCTGGACATTAACGATGAGATGGTTGAATATGTCGTTGACACGGCACCCAACCTGTATTAATCCAACTATTTTTCCGGATATTTATGCTCGAAAAGCCGGCATAGTCTCCCTATTCAAATCGATGTCAATGAGAAAATGTCTATTCCTTCTTTCCTTCCTCCCACTTTTTGCAACTGCTCAGAGCTCATTTAATATGACGCTTTTGGCGAATGAGGACATTGCCAATTTGCCTGTCCGTCAGGGTTCAGAGTATAACGATGTCTGGGGATTCAAGCATCCATCTAATGGCACTGAGGTTGCCATCATTGGGGGTATGGAGGATATATTTTTCTATAATGTCACCAATCCAGCCAAT
The DNA here is from genome assembly GCA_030855005.1 of Bacteroidota bacterium. Taxonomy (GTDB): domain Bacteria; phylum Bacteroidota; class Bacteroidia; order Chitinophagales; family Saprospiraceae; genus Opimibacter. The sequence continues at coordinate 2,865 of JALYSC010000019.1, forward strand.
CCTGTCCTAATCTATACTTATGACGTGACAAATCTGAATGGCTCTACAAATGGATCTTTGTGGAGAGACTTCAAGACGTTTGGCAATTACGCTTATGCGTGTTCCGATGAGGGTGATGCAGGATTGATCATTTTCGATCTGAGCCAGGTACCAACAACAGTAACAAAAGTTTATCAATCGAATCAATTCTGGAACCGGGCGCATAACATTTACATCGATGTTCCAAATGCACGTCTTTATGCTGCCGGACCCAATACACAGAGTCCCGGTATTATCATTCTCGATTTAAGCCAGGCTCCGGCCAATCCCACTTTATTAAAATCAACTTCTCTTACCCCATATGGTGGAGGCTATGTACATGATATACATGTCCGTAATAATATTGCTTACTGCAGCCATGGAAGCCTTCATAAACTTAATATGTATAACGTGGCGAACGTCAATGCTATCACTGTCGTCGGTACAATCGAAAATTATCAGGAAGCAGGTTATAATCACAGTAGCTGGGTAAGTCCGGATGGCACTCATCTGGTTATGGCCGACGAAACTCATGGCTCTGATCTTAAATTAGTAGATATCACAGATCCATTGAATATTTCCACGGATGATATTCATACATTCTACAGTGAACTTCTCGGAGCAGGCGCACCTGGCTCAAGTATTGCCCATAACCCATTTATACTTGGCGACCTGGCTTTCATAGCTTATTACCATGACGGAGTACAGGTGTTTGATATATCTAATCCACTTAATATCGTGCGCGTTGCTTACCTCGATACTTATCCTGATAATGTTGATTATTTCGGATACGATGGATGTTGGGGAGTGTATCCGTTTTTACCATCAGGTATTATTCTGGCTTCAGATGGGAATAATGGATTGTTCGTGATGGAAATTACAAATCAATCCCTTGGCATCGATTTTCTTTCTTTCAAAGCTACTCGCAAAGTGGAAGATGTATTGCTGGAATGGTCGGTAGCTGATGCCTCCTTTGGAAATAAATTTGAAGTTTTGCGATCATCTGATGGAGGCAAGTCATTTCAATCTATCGGCATAGTAAAACTGGAAGGACCTCAAATAAATTACACTTTCCTGGATGAGGGTGCATTACCACAGGAGCATTACCTGTACAGGATAGATTTTATCGAGCTCGATGGAAATCATTTGAAATCCCCAATCAGGGCTATCACCGCCGGTAAAGCTGAATCTGTTTTTACTGTTGTCAATCCAACCACTTCAATGCTTACGATCGATGTGCTTCAGCCGGTCGAGAATGTTGAGTTCAGATTGTTCGATATTGAAGGAAGAATAGTGTGGTCAAGGAATGAAGATCAACCAAAGGCAAGATTGGAAATGAATATTGGTAATCTTATTGCTGGCCATTATCTTTTGACAGCTACCTGGGATGGTGGCTCTGAAAACAGGTTAATCCAGAAATTGTAAGAGCGTAAAATTGCGTAAGAATCGTCTGTACTACCAGGCTATATCTTCGCTGTCGCCAGATTCACTGGTGTGAGTTGTATTCTCACCATTGTTTTGATTGCTGGCTTCCCATTCTGCTTGCTTGCGATCGAATTCTTCGTAGTCGTAATCAGGCATGAGATCAACTTTAACATGATCGACCACTTCCTGCAGCGAATTAAGGAAACGGTTAAAATCTTCCTTGTACAAGAAGATTTTATGGCGTTCGTAACTTTCCGAATTATGCTTCTTGGTGCTCTCAGTTAACGTAATGTAATAGTCCTCACCACGTGTCTTACGAACATCGAAAAAATACGTCCGTCTACTCCCTGCTTTTACCTTTTTAGAGTAGACATTTTCAAATCTGGAATCGTTAGTCGACATGCCTCAATTATTTATTATACAAATCTAAGTTTATAATTGAAATTTCCTAATAATACGGCCTGCCCGGAATTTAGCGGTCTATGTCTTCCTCTTCCAGGCTTGAAATAAGTTGTTGCTGCCAAAGTTCGTAATAAAGTCCTTGCTGGCGGACGAGTTCATCATGTGTTCCCTGTTCTATTATTTTACCCTGGTCTATGACGAGGACTTTGTCATATTCGAGGATCCCCACGATGCGATGTGTTATCATGATAGCGGTCTTGGAAGCTAGCTCCTTATTAAGAAAATCCACGATCAGGTGTTCCGTATGTGTATCAACGGCTGAAAGGCTGTCATCCAGAATAACCAGGTGCGGCTGTCGGATCAGCGCGCGTGCAATAGAAATGCGTTGCTTTTGCCCTCCTGAAAGTGTAATTCCCCGTTCACCAATGCGAGTCTGAAATCCATCTGGCAGCGACACAATATCCTCATGGACTGAAGCATGCCTCGCATAATCTTCCGCCTCACCTAATGTCGAGTCAGGTGCGCCGAATTTTATATTTGTCTCAATAGTGTCTGAAAAAAGGAATACATCCTGAGGTACATAGGCGATCTGACTTCGCAAGGACTTAAGATCAAAATCCCGCAAAGGAATGCCATCCAGCAAGATCCTCCCTTCGGTGGGATCGTACATTCGAAGGATCAGATCTGCAATGGTGGATTTGCCGGCTGCGGTCCTGCCTATAATTGCTACTTTCTCTCCGGGCTTGATAGTAAAACTGACATCATCCAACGCTGTAATTCCGGTTGCGGCATATGTAAATGTGACATGATCAAAGACGAGCTCACCTTCAATCTCTCCGTTGTATTTACCCGTATTAGTTATGTCCGGGGCATAATTCATGAACTCATTGATCCGCCCCTGTGAGACATTTGCCTGTTGTACTATGGAGGCAATCCAGCCAATAGCCGTAACAGGCCAGGTCAGCATATTGATATAGATTACAAATTCAGCGATATTTCCTGTTGTAACAGAACCTTCGAAAACCTGTAAACCTCCAACGTAGATAACTATAATGGTACTTAGTCCAATCAGTACCATCATAAGGGGAATAAACATCGCCTCAATCAAGGCAAGTGACATATTCTTGGTTTTATAGTCTTCACTTTCTTCTGCAAAGTGTTTTCCAAAAGCTTTTTCCTGAGTGTACGACTTGACGACCCTAATTCCTGAAAAAACCTCCTGGGCAATGCCTGTCAAATGACTGAGCTTTGACTGAATGGCTTGGCTTCTTTTCTGCACGAATTGACTCACATAGTAAATGGATAAGGAGAGGATCGGTAAAGGAAGAAGGGAATAAAGTGTAAGCCGAACATCCACTTTTACCATAGCATATACTACCATGATAAATAACGTGATAAGGTTAATACCATACAGCAAAGCGGGACCCATATACATCCGGACTTTTCCTACGTCCTCAGTGATCCTTGCCATCATGTCACCTGTATTATGCTGCCGGTAAAAACTCTTATCCAAAGCCTGGTAGTGATCGTAGATTTCCTTTCGCATATCATACTCCACAAGCCTTGACATGACGATGATTGTCTGCCTCATGAAATACATGAAGACACCCATCACAAGAGCCAGAAGAAAAACAAGGCCGCCAAATTTTAGCAAAGCAATATTGAGGGCGGAAAGAATCATTTTTTTCTCCTCCTCGCCAGCCGCATTGTACAACTTAAGTTGCGCCAACACATAATCTAAAGCTTCACGCACAACTTGGGGTTGCCACGCGCGAAAGTAATTACCCGCCGCAACGAATAGGATCCCTAACAGGAGGTGATACTTGTACTTATAAAAGTATTTAGAGAGGACTTTAAGATGTTGCAAATTCAAATGCTTAACCTCGTGCAAGATAGGGCAAGCGGGACATACGCATCATATCAAGCCGTCCCTCTTATTATAAAGAAAGCTTAAAGTTCTATTCCAGCTTGCGAAGTGATTCCTGAAATACACGGAGCTTACGCCACTCACTTTGTGAGGCCATGCTAGCCTGTTTAGCCCAGTGTGCCGGGTCAAGAGATTTATATACACCTCCAGCTTCCTCTAGTATTTGACGAAGCTGATCAGTTGTTGTTTCAGCCAGTTCATTCCATGTATCAATGCCTTTTGACTCAAGCAGTGCGGCAGTGCGAGGGCCTATACCATTGATAAGAGTTAAATCATTTTCTATTACTTGTCTTCCTAACAAATTGCTGATATACTCATAATTGGCTCTGACAGGAGACGCAGTAATCTTTTTTATAGGGACGAGTTCTTCTCTTGAGGGAAGGACCTCCTGCTGAATAGTTTTAAGCCTTTCCTCGTAAGAATCAATAGAGCTATTCAGTTCTCTTATGGTACCAGAGAGGTCCTGTATTTTTCTTTCATTTTCAAAAATTCGAGCCTGCTGGTCGTAAATGGTTTTGGACTGCGTAGTATATTTTGATCTGTCTGTCTGCATTTCATCCTGGAGGTGACCTCGAATAGCTTCGAGGTCATTCATTTTTTCTTTATTCTGCAACGCCTGGTCACGTTCCAGATCAAGGCTCTTACTCAGCTTGGCAGTTTTCTTTTTGTATTCACCCCAATAGAGATATCCAAGCAGGATGCCCATGAGGATGGATCCTACTACTATTGCACCTGTCTCAGCGATCACATGCATTGTTTGATTATCAAAGACACTAAGCAACCACATACATTCATTTTATAAGCACTATTCAAAATAGATCTGCGCACACCTGTTGCGGATAGGTTCGGATTCATTCCGCTGACCTGTGGTGATGACAATCCTCTCCTCTGTCCATCCGGCCCTCATCAAAATATCCCTGATGACAATAGCCCGGGCAACGGCTATATCAGATGATTCTGCAATTCCCGTACCATCCGCTGTTCCTGTCACAAAAACCCTTACATCACTCTCTTTTAGCTGGGTGCGTGCCAGATCCTCAATTTTATCGATTATGGCCTTCGGAAGTAGTAGAGAATCTTTTACAGGGAAGCAAATTTCGGTTGTATCCCCGATTTCTCTGATAATAACAGGCATGGGTATCCATTCAAATGACACCGCTTCAAAAGGGACAGAACGGACATCAGCATCGAGTTCTTTTTTCTCAATATTTATGATCGTTTTCCGAGGATCCAGTTGATAATACTGGATCATCCGATTTACTCTATTGATTCCAATGCTTTGTTCACTTGCGGCTGTATCAGCTTCATCAAGAAAATAGCCACCAGTGATGATCAGCACACTGTCCCCCCTGGAATTATTCCTGATGCTTTCACTGAACACTTCAAAACCCTGTCCTGCCAATGGAATATCAGATTTCCATCGAAAGGCTAGTGGCAGCTCGAGATCGTCTTCAAAAACAGGCCATTTTAACCCCTGGTCAGGATGAATGCTGGGGTAGATTTCTTTTGAGTAAAGCCAATAACAAAGTGAAAGCCATCCGGCCAGCAGGATGATATATGCCAGATACTTGTTTTTCAACACAGCACGGAGGTTGATGCATCAAGGATGGGTAAAAAATCATGCCAAAAAGGGTTAATGAAAATAATTCGACCAAATTGGTAACGAAAAGGCCCGCTCGATACATTAACTACATCACCAGTTAATAATTTGATGATCAACCTTCGTAATAGTCCATTCCTGTGGCTATCATTTGTGCTGTTATCGGCAATTTGTCTTTCCGGCCATATCCCTGAAATTTCATGGCAGGTTCAAATTGTCCTGCTTTCAACATGTGGTATTACCACCATTTTTTCATTGCTCAAATACACTCCGGCGAAACAATACTTATCAACTATTGCGATCGCGCTACTCATTTTCTGTGCAGGACTTCTGCGCGTAAATGAATTTCACCAATCACTTTATCCTGATGATCAAATAACCGACTCAGAATATTTTGATGGTGTAGTGATGGTCAGGCAGGTATTAAAAAACAAAGTAGATGCAGTCACACTAAAATGCGAACAGGTTTCTCTTGAATATGAAAAGGATTCAATTAGAAATGCATTTACAGACAGGTATATTCTTGTCTATATTAAAACAGCCATCCCTCTTTCTTTACTACCAGGAGATCACATTGGAGTACAGGGTTATGTAAATCTTATCAAACCGCCAATGAATCCATATTCATTTGATGCAGGAAAATATTACAACACGGTCGGCATTCGGTATAACATGTATTGCAAAAGTGAAGATGTGCAGACAGGGTTTCCATCCCACTTCTCTATTGCACGAATGACTGCACAATGGCAATATTTTTTGTCTTCGATGGTGAGAGGGCACACCAGCCCCGAGGTAGCGCAACTTACAAATGCATTGGTATGGGGAGACCGATCGGACATGGATGAGGAAGTAAGAGATGCTTTTGCAGACTCAGGTGCCATGCATGTGCTGTCAGTATCAGGGATGCATGTAGCGATAGTGTATAGTATGCTGCTGTATATCCTTGGGGCACCGGGTACAGGAAGTCTATTGCAACGATTGATTCGTTTTGGAATTTATACTATCGCTATTCTTCTTTATGTTGGACTATCAGGCGCAGGCCCTGCCGTGGTACGGGCTGGTCTCATGATTATCCTTTTTCTGTTTGGAAAAAGTATGGGCTGGAATACTCAGATATGGAATCTGCTAGGGTTTGCAGCATTCATGATGTTTTGGTTGAATCCATTTATCTGGGAGAACATTGGTTTTCAACTTTCATTTCTCGCTATGGCAGGTATATTACTATTTGCAAAACCAGTTATACGATGGTTGTCATTCAAAAATAAAATCCTGCATATCATTTGGGAAATAACAGCTTTATCTATTACTGCCCAGATTTTTATTTTACCTGTTTTGCTCGGTCAATTTCATCAGTTTCCGCTCACATTTATTATAAGCAGTATCGTAGCCATTCCAGCTTCTTATTTGGTGATGGGTGGAGCTTTACTAAATGTCCTGTTATCCCTTATGGGAATCGACCTTATGTGGCCTTTGGTGGATTGGTCAGGTCATTATTTTATAGTAGCGATGAAATGGATTTCAGAACTCAACCCATTGATGCACTATTCTTTGCCTTCATTGGCGGGCATACTTATGATGTCGATGGCCATACTGTATTCTTTTGGCGTTGTCTTCAAATGGCATCAGGGAAAATGGATTGGTTACTCACTGGGATTGATGACGATGCTTACCCTAAGTTGTCATCGTATCAAAGAATGGAAACACAATGAGATCCTGATCTACCACTGTCAGAAGGGATTATTGATGGATATCGTCAGTGAAGGTCAGTGTATTTCAATACAGGATCCCATTATAACAAACTCTGCAATTGAATTTATAGCTCGAGGTTACAGATGTCACAAGGATATTATTTCTTCCACACAGTTGTATATCAATCAGGATTTCATATCTCCGGTCTGTCAATATCAAAACAACCACCTCCAAATTGCAGGTAGCAGCTTGCTGATTTATAATGAATCTGATCTAGCATTTCACCAAGTGCATTGTAAATGGTTTGTCATTTCAAACGTTGTCTATTTAAATAAACTAAAAGAGGCACTTTGCAATACTTCATTTGATCTCGTAATTTTTCCTGCTCACCTTCCTAAAAAAATAAGCAAACCCATCATCAAATTTTGCCGGCAAAATGATTTACCCTACTACGATATAGCAACAGTGGGGTATTATAGAAATGCCTTATGAAAAAAAATTACCACTACACGATTTCGAGAACTGACCGCGTCTGCCTTGTATCTTTTTGCCTTGTTTTATTGGGATGGGAGTTGATAAAATTGGCACTGCCTCCTGTGGATAAATCTTTTGATTATGTATCAATGCCACGTGAATTGAAATCCTATATTTCAGACAAATACTATGAAGAAAATAAAACCTACAAGCGAAATCAGTACTCTTACAAACCAAAATGGAAAAGAGAGAACTATAATAAATGGGAAGATACCTCTGATGAAAACTTCTCCTTCGCGCCACCATCTGCACCTGTATTAATCATGAAAGCCACGTTAGAAGAACTACGGTCAACGGGCTTTTCCTCAAAAGTCGCTTCGAATATTCTCAAATTCATTCAATCAGGAGGAATAATAGCCGACACGAACCGCCTCATGAAGATTTACGGAATGGATTCAACGCAGTTGATTCGTGCGCTCCCCTATTTGATTTTTGAAAAACCAATACGATCTGATTCTAACAATTATGCTGCAAGAACTTCCTTTTATAAAAAACAAAATTCCATCATCGAAATAAATTCAGCCAACCAATCTGAACTCGAATCACTTGATGGAATCGGCTCAACACTTGCTGAAAGAATTATTAAGTTCAGAGAATCCTTGGGTGGCTTTTCATCGACCGATCAATTAAAAGACTGTTACGGTATCACCTCAGAACTTTTTGAAAAAATAAAGCCACAACTCATTTCAAATGGAATAACCCAAACCATTTATATCAATGATGTTGACCTATCTACCTTTTCCCATCCTTATATCAGCCGTAAGATTGTAAAAATCATGAAAGCTTATAAAGAACATCATGGCCCTTTTACAGATGAAACCGAATTGCGAAAAGTTTATCCTTCAGACACAGGTTGGTGTAGCAAAATTTTACCCTATATCAGCTTTGAAATACCAGGAGGCGATTGAAGAAAACCCACTCTTACACTTTTGCTACTGCGCTATACTTTTCCACGAAGGCTTTCATCTCCGCCACCATTTTTGGACTTCCAATAGAAATCGTCGCTCGTTGATGAAGTTCTTTAACAGGCATATCCAGAATGCGCTCCAGTTGACATGATATGGCAACACCACCAGCCTGTTCAACAATGAACGCCATCGGATTGCATTCATATACTAATCGGAGCTTGCCGTTAGGATACTTACGAGTATGCGGATAAAGGAAAATCCCTCCCTGAATCATAATCCGGTGAATATCCGATACCATCGAACCAATGTAACGAAGACCCAAATTGAGATCAGAGCAATGATCGATATAACGACGCATCTCGAGGTCGAACTTTAGATAATAGCCCTGGTTGACGGCATAGTATGATCCATCCTCAGGAATTTTAATGTCCTTATGAGAAAGACAAAACTCACCAATTGATGGATCCAAAGTAAATCCGTTTACTCCATGCCCCGTTGTATAAACCAATAAAGTAGAAGTGCCATAAAGAACATATCCTGCGGCAACCAACGCTGTACCCGGCTGAAGAAAATCATCAAGGGTTGCCGGACCTTCAAGATCAGAGACGCGACGGTATATACTAAAGATCGTTCCTACTGAAACATTCACATCAATATTGCTTGAGCCATCCAGTGGATCGAACACAACCACATACTTAGGTTTTTTATTCGCAACCGGAGGGACGTGAATAATGGTATCCATCTCCTCCGAACCAATAGCAGCACATTCACCACTATTACCAAGACATTCGATGAGTTTGTCATTCGCATAGAGATCAAGTTTCTGCACAAGGTCACCTGATTCGTTTTCAGATCCGGCGACACCAAGAATATTGACAAGTCCTGCTTTATTGACTTCACGATTGATGATTTTGGCAGCGATACCTATATCTCTGAGGAGATTGGTTAATTCACCTGTAGAACTTGTGTAGTCCTTTTGTTGCCTGATGATAAATTCATCCAGCGTGATGATTCTGTTGCGATTGGAAAGGTTGGTCATAGAACTTCAATATACCGTTTTGATCATTAATATCCGCCAAAATATCTTCTCAAAAACCACTCCACACTGAGCCCGATCAGCAAAACGATACAAAGCCATTTGAGATGAATGAGCGGCCTTGTCTGAGTACTGCTGTATAGGACTGGTTTTATTAGTTCGTTGTTGAGAATTTTTTCGCCTAACTCTTCGATCCCCGATGGATACACCATCTCGCCACCATATTGATTGGCGAGTTGCCTCAGCAATCCATGATCGGCAGTGGTTTCCATTGTTTCCAATTGAATTGGCTGAATTACAAATCGCCCTTCGTGAGTCAAGCGCGTTGCATTTACCTCAGTGGATGCAGACCATGAATAATTACCTTCCGGAAAGCGGCCGATCTGCAAGGCATAGGATGGGCCGGATGTATTAAACGTATAATCAAATTCATCACCACCACTATTCCTGATTTTGATAAATACATCAGGTGTGTTGATGAGTTCATAATTGTCATTATACAATTCTGCCTGGAAGGTGATGTCTTCAAGTTCAGTATACAAGCGTTTGGAAGAAGTGACTTTAAATTTTCGCTTATCAGATTTCGTGGAAGCGTATTGACATAGTTGACCTACCAATTCATGAGTGATCTCCTTCGAGCCATTTTGTAACTGATCATATAACTGCCATTTCCACATGCCTTCACCGGCTATTACACAAGTCCGTACGTCATTCGATTCACCCATGACAATCAATGGAAATTGAGTATCTACTCTGCCTATCCGCTGGTATGCCATTACCTGTGCACCACTGCCTGTTGCATACTCTCCATAGGGCGATACAAGTGGAGCGAATGTTGCAATTTTATTTTTCAGATCATCGGAAAGTGTGAAGACATTAAAAGTCGGGTTGAGGATCATCGTCACATCATTAGGAGTGCGATTGCCGGCACCCTGCACAGTGAGAAAAGGTTGTGCCTGATTGAGTGCATTAAGATCAGTCTGATAGCCGGCTACAAATATTCTTGGAATACTTTGTCTTTGTATCTCACCCAATATATTTTGGATTGGATTACGCAATGATGGTAATTGGTGAAATACAACAAGGTCATATCCTTTCAACTTATCGGGACTTATATCAGCAGCCATCATGACATCTACTTCATAGTTCCGCTGTGCAAGCAAAGCAGAACGCCAAACAGCAAGATCAGGATGTGGGCTATTGGCGAGCACAAGCACTTTCAGACGACCGTCGATCACTTCGACAAAAAAGTCACGGACATTATTAACATACGTCACTTCATTGCGCACCTGTGTCAACTGGACTCTATATCGTTGTACACCACTTTGCGTGGCCTCAATGATTGCTTCTTTTGTTGAGAACCATGGATCTGCATTCACTTCAATAGGAATGCGTTCTAAAAGTACATTTTGATCTTCCCTGATGTGCCGAATCTCCAAAGCTGTGTTCGCTCCTCCTAACCGCATAGCTGCCAGATCAACCTGAATCGTAAATTTATCACCGAGGTAGGCGATGCTATTTGTATAAACTTCGCGAATTTGCAGATCGGTCTTACGAACCGTATCTCCAACCGCTACCGTATACATCGGAGCCTTCAGATCAAGTGGCAGATACAATGGATTTCGTCCCCGGTTGATCGCCCCGTCAGAAGATAGAATTACGGCACCGATATTTTGTCCACGATATTGCTCCTGTAGATAAGTCATCATCTGCCCCATATCGCTGGCCTGATCTGAATAAGTCCATTGATCTACCGTTTTGACTTCCTGCCCAAAGCCTAATTTTTGAACCACATATTTCTCTCCTAACTGATC
>JALYSC010000020.1:0-3878 GCA_030855005.1 Bacteroidota bacterium
TCGTCCATTTGGCATAAGGTGTTATAGCCTGATCATAATGCAACTGATAGTAAGTCTGCCGGTAGTCATCCACTTCATTATCATAAGGCATATCAATCCCTTGCTCCATGCCCGCTGTATTAAAAGTGCGTCTGTCATCAGAGAATACATATTGTTCCGGAACACCATTCCATGATTGATAAGTAAGCTCATCACCGAGTGCAACGATTAATCTCAGATTAGTCAGGTCATGATGATAACCCATCGAAGCATATCCTGAGAATAAAGTGCTTTTTGCTCTGTCGATAAATCCATCTGAGGTGATATAACTGCCGCGCGCATCAAAAGTATAACGTCCTTTAATGAGACCAGAACCACCGGACAATGAAATTCGCTTTGTATTAAAACTGCCACCACCAAATTCTACACCCAGGTAGGGATCATAGTGGAACCCGAGTGTATTGATGTGAATTCCTCCACCCAGATCTCCTGCACCCGTCTGACTCCAGCCAATACCTCGTTGTATCTGCACATTCGTCGTACTAGCTGCAATATCCGGCAGATCCACCCAGAAGACATTATGCGATTCTGCATCATTTACCGGTATACCATTCAGTGTCACATTGATACGTGTAGGATCTGATCCGCGAATACGCAGACCAGTGTATCCTATACCGTGTCCTGCATCAGAGGTGACTACAAGTGAGGGGCTTCCTTCCAGAAGATAAGGCAGGTCCTGTCCTGTGTTTTTTTGTTTAAGGCTTTCACCACTGATATTTTGATGCGTTACAGGTTCGTCATCACCAGCGCGCTTTGCCACTACACTTATCTCATCAATCGCAATATTCCTGGAGATATGAAGAGTTACATCAACACTTCCCTTTAGTTCGATTTTTTTTCTGCGAATTCCATAGGAGGTGATGTATACCAATTCATAAGATCCAGCCTTCAAATCCTCAAATCGAAAAACTCCTAATTCTGAGCAGGTTTGTTGTTTGTGGATTCCTTCTCCTCTTAATTCTGCAGTTGCATAAGCATAGGGTACTTCATTATCATCCAGTCCTCGTCCAAGGACATAGTATTGTGCAGTTGCAGTTTTGCTGGCAAAAAGGAGAGTTAATGCAAAAATTGACCGAATGAAGAGAGTACATTTCATTATGAACCAAATTTAATAGCCGAGCCACAAATCCTGGATCGCAGATGGAGGCATGGGAATGGATAGTTTTTCATTTTTTCGTTCCCTTTCCGGCATTACCCGGACAGGTTCTATGGGTTTGATCTCAGCCTGACATTTTAGGCACCCCGTTGACTGGAATTGGCCCAAAGATAATCTGTTTTTCATCTCAATGTTTGCCCTGAGTTTCTCCCAATGATTCCCCTGGGTCTTAGCTGTCATCACTATATTTGCCCCGCGATGAACCAGATTGGCCAATAGACCAAATTTGTTTTCACCGCATTAAACTAAAAATCATCACTATGAAATATAATGTCATTGTCGTGGGAAGTGGTCCCGGAGGATATGTAGCAGCTATCCGGGCAAGTCAACTGGGGTTAAAAACAGCAATTATTGAAAAGGAATCACTAGGAGGAATTTGTCTGAATTGGGGATGTATACCTACGAAGGCATTGCTTAAAAGTGCTGAGGTTTTCCATTATCTCAATCATGCTAAAGACTATGGCATTAATGCTGACAATGTCTCAACCGATATTGCAGCAATTGTAAAACGCTCAAGAAGTGTTGCAGATGGCATGAGTAAGGGAGTCCAGTTTCTGATGAAAAAAAACAAGATTGATGTGATTATGGGCACTGGTAAATTAGCCAGGGGGAAGAAAGTCGATGTGACTGATGCGGAGGGAAAAGTTACTCCCTATGATGCTGATCACATTATACTGGCTACAGGTGCACGTGCGAAAGCATTACCCAATATTCCAATCGATGGTACGAAGGTGATTGAATATCGGAAAGCAATGATTCCCGAACAGGCACCCAAAGCAATGGTTGTTATTGGCGCGGGAGCAATTGGTGTTGAGTTCGCTTACTTCTATCATGCCATGGGCACTAAGGTTACCGTTATTGAATATCTCGAACAGGGCTTAGTGCCGCGAGAAGATCCTGAAGTTTCAAAAGAACTTACAAAGAACTTTACTAAAAGCGGAATCGATGTACTGGCAAATACCTCTGTAGAAAAAGTAGATACATCAGGACAGACAATTACTGTGACCACCAAGGATCGTAAATCAGGAACTGTTGCTGAAATCAAATGTGATCTGGTCTTATCAGCAGCCGGCGTGACTTCCAATATTGAAAACATCGGACTGGAAGCATTAGGAGTTAAAACTGATAAAGGAAAGATTGTTGTCAATGAATGGTGTCAGACTAATGTTCCCGGCATATATGCGATAGGTGATATTACTGATGGCCCTGCGTTGGCTCATGTAGCATCTGCGGAAGGAATATTATGTGTGGAGAAAATTGCAGGCCATCATCCACATCCTATTGATTACAACAACATTCCTTCATGCACTTATTGTCAGCCCGAAATTGCATCAGTCGGTATGACTGAACAACAAGCTAAAGAAGCTGGACATGAAATTAAAGTAGGTAAGTTTCCATTTACTGCAAGTGGTAAAGCAAAGGCTGCAGGTCATCCTGAAGGTTTCGTCAAACTGATTTTTGATGCCAAGTATGGAGAAATACTGGGTGCACATATGATAGGTGCGCATGTCACTGATATGATTGCTGAAATTGTAGTCGCTCGTAAACTGGAATCGACAGGAATGGAATTAATTAAGTCAATCCATCCTCATCCAACGATGAGTGAAGCAATCATGGAAGCTGCAGCCGCTGCTTACGGAGAAGTCATACATCTCTAATTTATTTTTCTTTTTGAAATACAATACATGAATAATACACGCCCCCTGATTCTGGTCACCAACGATGACGGTATGTTTGCGCCAGGCATCAAGCGACTGGTCAGCATAGCGCAACATATGGGTGAAGTGATTGTCGTTGCACCCAATAGTCCGCAATCCGCCAAAGGTCATGCTGTCACACTGCACGATCCGATACGATTGCATAAAGTAAACGTGTTTGATAATATCGAAGCGTATGAATGTTCAGGTACTCCGGTGGATTGTGTTAAGCTTGCTAAAAATGTGATCCTCAAAAACCGCAAGATTGACCTTTGTGTGTCCGGCATCAATCACGGCTCCAATGCATCCATTAATATATTGTATTCAGGTACTATGTCTGCAGCAATGGAGGCATCTATTGAAGGAATTAATTCAATTGGTTTTAGCCTCGATGACTATTCTATGGACGCAGATTTTGATCCGGCCACTCCATGGATTACATCCATTATGCAGTACGTGCTGACGAATGGACTTTCACATACTAAGTTGCTAAATATTAATATTCCGCATCCTAAATTAGGAGCTATCAAAGGTATGCGCATCTGTCGTCAATCCGAAGGAAGATGGGAAGAAGAATTCGTAGATGGTGAAGATCCCCGAGGCGTAAAATTCTATTGGCTCACAGGAAACTTTGCATGTAACGATAGAGGCCCAGACACAGACATGTTCGCGCTAAGTGAAGGTTATATATCTATAGTACCTTCATTACATGATCTGACACAGCATCCGGCGATCCCTGAATTAAAATCCATGGAGCGTTTAAATCCTATGCAATGACCCCATTAATTCAGCGTGATTCAGTTTGGTTAGGGATTGGAATTGGATTGATTATTCCTGCCATCGCCTACGCAGTCTTGCTGACACTTTACATGTTTTTAGATACAATAGGCGTATTGAGTGACTTTGGATTCGCAGAAGATTTCAGGATCAGAACACTCGCATTGTTTGCAGTATGTTCCAATCTTATTCTAATGCAACGTTATCGT
>JALYSC010000020.1:3888-12871 GCA_030855005.1 Bacteroidota bacterium
GAATATTGATAGCGAGTATGATACTGGTAACAATATGGTTTTTTGTTTTTGGACTCAAAATCATGAAAGCTTGAAATATTTTATCGTCGCCGGAGAAGCCAGTGGTGATAAGCAAGCTGCTTTATTATGCGCAGCGATTTTGAAAGCTGATCCCCAGGCCATGATCAGAGGGTGGGGTGGGGAAGATATGACAAGCAGCGGTGTAACAGTCACGCGTCATTATCGTGAATTAGCTTACATGGGTTTTGTGGAAGTGATCAAACATCTGCCCGCGATTATTCGCAATTTCAGATTTTGCAAAGCAGAGATTATGATATTCAATCCGGATGCTTTGATACTCGTAGATTATCCAGGATTCAATCTTCGAATGGCTTCTTGGGCACATGAACAAAAAATTCCTGTCTATTATTATATCTCTCCGCAATTGTGGGCTTGGCACACTTCCCGCGTGCACAAGATCAAAGAAGCTGTCAGAAGGATGTATGTAATCCTTCCTTTTGAAAAAGCTTTCTACACAAAATATCAAGTCAATGCAGTGTATATCGGTCATCCTTTAGCCATGGCGATAGCGGCAGAAAAACATATTGATATTCAGCCCCAACAAAATCACATTGCCCTCTTACCCGGTAGCCGAACTCATGAAGTAGATCTGATACTGCCCCAGATGGTAGCACTGGCAAAACGAATGCCTGAATATTATTTTAAAATTGTTAAAGTGAGCCATCTCCCAAGGGATAAATACGAAAAAATAATAGCCGGTATTTCGAATATAGAAATTATCGAAGGCAATATGCATTCCATTGTCCGTTCCTGTATAGCTGCGGTGGTGACGTCAGGAACAGCAACATTGGAAACTGCATTATTAAACGTGCCTGAGGTAGTGGTCTACAAAGGAAACCCATTTTCATATCGAATCGCAAAAAGACTCATCAAAGTCAAATATATTTCCCTGGTCAATTTAATAGCAGATAAGGAGCTTGTGCCTGAATTAATTCAGGATAATTGCAATGCTGCAATGATGCATTCCACGCTCCTTGAAATACTTAAACCCGAGCGATATCTGCGCATGCAGAATGAATATCTTCAACTGCATGATGTCCTATTGTCGGGTGGTGGTGCTGATACGGCAGCTTCAGACATTATTTCTGATCTTCGACAATTGAAACCCGGTAATGGCAAGATATAAGTTCGATCAGCGGCTTAAAGATTTTGAATCCTGCAATAATCATTTGAAATGGGCATTCCACGATGCCGATGAATATGGGATGATTAAATGGTTGCTGGATTTTAAATTGTTTAAGAAAGGTCATCACCGTAAAGTATGTCCGATCCTCATTATCAAACATGATGATCTTGAGTTTACGTGTGTCTTTGATTACACCTATACTATCTCTTCGAAAAACTCAAGTCACACTTATCGCCAGACTGTGTTTTTTAGGTATTCAAAAGCATTGGCATTGCCACATTTTATAATGGTGCCGGAGAAATGGTGGCATCGTTTAGGTACTTATTTTGGTATGCAGGATATTGATTTCGTGCAGTATCCTGAATTCAGCGGGAGTTATTTACTGCAGGGGACAGATGAAGAGTATATCCGTTATCATTTTGATCATCCCGAACTCATACGGTTTTTCAGGCAACAGGAATTCTACAGCCTCGAAGGGATGAATTATTTAATGATCCTGTACATACATAATATGGTGTTGGAACCACAGCAAATGAATCAATTGGTCAGGTTTGGTAATACCATACACAACCATTTTGCTAACAAGACACCACCCGTAGAATTGCCTGAGGAGGATCTTGAATTATAAGAAATAAAAAATTACTTCTTGACCATTTTCTTTTTCACAGACTCAGGCATACCACCTTCCAGGATTTCTTTTACTTCTTCAAGTGTGAGTTGAGCAGCAACCTCTTGTGTCATTCGTTCACCTTCAATCTTGGGAATACCAACGGACTTTTTCCCTTTCCGGATAAACGGTCCCCATCTGCCATTCTCAATTGCGATCTTCTCTTTATCCCATTGCTGGATGTAACGGTTAGCTTCTTTTTCAAGTTTAGCCTCCAGCAGTTCCATCACTTGTTGTGGTGTAATATTATCAGGATCGATCCGCTTTGGAATATTGACAAAGGTTCCTTCCCATTTTAGGAATGGGCCAAACCGACCTTTACCCTGTGTTACAGGTTTGTCTTTATAAGAGGCGATAGGTCTGTCTTCGAACAGTTTCGCTTCTATGATTTCACGGGCTCGCTCGTCCGTAATCTCGAGTGGATCCTCCCCGCGTGGAATGGAGATGAAAGCTTCACCATGTTTCACATAAGGACCGAAACGTCCCACGCCTATCATCACTTCCTGTTCGTGGTATGGAGATAATGTTTTTGGAAGCTTGAATAATTCTACAGCTTCTTCCAGTGAGATAGTTTCGATAGATTGTCCAGGGCGCAGACTTGCAAATCGAGGCTTCTGATCTTCACCCATTTCTTCACGTGTGCCAATTTGTACTACCGGTCCGAAACGTGTCATCTGCGTAAGAATCGTCTGGCCTGTTGCAGGGTCGATACCCAAATCTCTTCGGCCTCTGACACGCGCTGCAGAGTCTAATGTTTCTTCTACAGTCTGATGAAATGGACCATAGAAGGATGCTATCATGGTGTTCCAGACAAGGTCACCATCTGCTATAATGTCAAATTGTTTTTCAATCTCTGCTGTGAACCCGTAGTCCATGACCTCACTAAAGTTATCGTTGAGGAAATCGGTCACAAGCAAACCCATGTCAGTAGGTACAAGTCGATTTGATATCGCACCAGTGATTTCGACCTTCACTTCTTCATCTACTTTTTTATTGGCAAGTGTGATTACGGCATAAGAACGTTCTACACCTGGGCGATTTTCGCGAATCACATATCCTCTGTCTTCCTCCATTATCTTACTGATGGTAGGAGCATAAGTAGAAGGACGCCCGATGCCAAGCTCTTCAAGTTTTTTGACAAGTCCAGCTTCAGTATAGCGTGCAGGAGGTTTGGTGTATCGCTCCGTGCCGGTCATCTCCTTCAGATCCAGATCCTGTCCCTTCGTCATTGGAGGGAGTAATGTTGAGTCTTCGTCCTCTGGTTCATCATCCTGGTTTTCAGCATACAATTTTAGAAAACCATCAAATTTAATGACTTCTCCTTTTGCGACCAGGAATTCCTTTTTATGTGTGGATACTGAAATATTTACAATGGTGCGTTCAAGTTTGGCTTCAGCCATTTGAGAAGCAACGGCACGTTTCCAGATGAGATCATACAGACGGATCATATCACTATCGCCATCTTCGATGGATGGATTTTCAGGATAGGAAGGTCGGATGGCTTCGTGTGCTTCCTGTGCGTTTTGTGATTTTGAAGTGAATTGTCTTGGTTGGACATAGGCAGCTCCAAAATTTTTTGAAATCTCAGCGAGAATTGCTTTTTGTGCAGTCTCTCCTAAGTTGACACTGTCTGTACGCATATAGCTGATGTACCCAGACTCATATAATTTTTGAGCAGCTGACATCGTCCGCTTAACATTAAATCCTAATTTTCGACTTGCCTCTTGTTGTAAAGTTGAAGTTGTGAATGGAGGAGCAGGTTTTCGTGTCGCCGGTTTTACTTCTATGCTTTCGACTTTGAAATCAGCATTCAAGCAAAGTTCAATCCATTTTTTTGCGGCTGGTTTTGTATCGATTTTTTCAGGAAGCTCTGCTTTAAATTCATATACTTTTCCGCTCGCATCTTTTACTTTAAATATCGCCTGAATTTTAAAAAAGGCTTCAGTTGAAAAATTATTGATCTCACGTTCGCGTTCAGCTACTAATTTTACAGCTACAGATTGAACTCGTCCCGCGGATAATTTTCCTTTTACTTTTCGCCACAATGTTTCTGATAACTCGAAGCCTACAAGACGATCAAGTACCCGACGAGCCTGTTGTGCATTTACGAGATTTAGATCTACAAGTCTTGGCTCTTTGATGGCCTGCTGAATGGCGGGCTTGGTGATTTCACGAAAAACAATGCGCTTTGTTTTGGCAGGATCCAATCCTAACACTTCACACAAATGCCAGGATATAGCTTCTCCTTCGCGATCCTCGTCCGTTGCGAGCCAGATCTCATCAGCAGACTTGGCAGCTTCTTTTAAATCCTTTACTGTTTTCTTCTTTTCAGGGGAAACGATATACTTGGGTTCAAACCCATTAGCAATATCAATTGCACCATTCCCTTTTTCAAGATCCCGGATATGCCCGAAGCTTGACTTAACTTTAAAGTCTTTGCCCAGGAATTTTTCGATGGTCTTGGCTTTCGCAGGGGACTCAACGATCATGAGGTTTTTAGCCATAAAATACGGTTAGGTGAAGTTCATCATCTTCACGGGTGCGGCCGCAAAAGTAAAAAGATTTAGATTTTCGGCTTTATGATCAAATGAGAGAGTGATCATAATGCCCTTCCTTTCCCGTCACGCACTTCGAAAAAGAACGATTACAGCTAGTCTTTGTTTTCAACGTTTTGCTCCCGGAGAGGGTCCGGAAAGGCTGCAAGGTCGGAATTTTAATTTAATCACCCTGTACCTCAGGTTGATAGCAAACTTCCCGCATCTTTTTTAGCAGGTCCAGGAACAGAAACTCCCATCCTGATTGGTCAGAATGGGAGCTTTATTAAATTATAATTTCAGTAATTAGGGAATTGCTGACCGTGCCCTATTAAGATTCGAAGAGATTATCGTACTGGCTTTTACTGTCATTAGAACGCGTCTCCGTTTCTCGAAGGGGTTCATTAAGATCTAGTTTATCCATCTTGGCTCCACCTTCCATCAACATGAGGGTGCTATTCTTCTCCCATTCCTCAAGCATCTGCATACCCTGATCCTCAAATACACCATTTTGTAAGTCAACAGAATCCATAAAACTGCTGGACATCTCCATAAATCGCTCCATCTCTCCAACTTTCATGGCAACATCGTCTGCTATAACTTCAAGCGCCTGATCAAACATGGCACGCTTATCAGCATTGCCGGAGATAATACTCATCGCAGATTTCATCGCACTGTGACTTGCGCGTATTGCTTTACGTTCTTCTTCTTTGAGTTTGACCTGATCTTTAGTATCCTCCAGAAGTATTTCTGAATTGGAATACATCTTCGTGAGTACACGATATAGAATGCTCATTTTATTTTCAAGCACAGCATATTTCTGATTTGACTCCTGCAATCTTGCGGCTTTACGACTGGACAATAACATTTGTTTTTCAACACCTTGCTCACGTGCTTTCTGCGCGAGCTTCATGTTGTAATCGATTTCAGTAGTATTCTCTTCCTGTATGGTTTTTAATTTTCGGATCTGACCACGCAATAAACCGATTTGTTCACCCATTTTTTTCAGGTTATCCTGTAGATCTTCTATATAATTTTTGAGAATGCCTATTGGATCAATCGTAATGAATATTCCGGTGACCTTGCGCATTGCGCTTTTATACATGTAGCTCACCAGCGTTCGCATTTTGGGATCCAGCACCATATATATGATTGCACCAAGGACTAACAGGGTAACTACTAATCCCAACAGCGAGGAGGCGAAGGCCAGGATCTGTGGAAGGAATTTAACAAGGACATATCCAAGTCCTCCCAGCACTGCCAGCATAAAAAACAAACCAGTTCTGCCTTCGGGTCTTCCCCAGAATGATTTTTTTTGAAGGCCGCCGCTGAAATCCTGTATGGGAGTTGTCATATTACGTTTGTTTAGAGGTTTTGTTGAATGGTGGTTATATCTTGTTCTATAGCAGCTACAAAGAGCTGGTAAGTTGTTTCAAATTTCATCTTTGTCTGATCAATGGAAGTACGAGCTTCAGTCATTTCCTCGTCAGAACGTGAGATCTTCTCCTGGAATTCAGTTATTTGCTTTTCAAGTTTGTTGATCTGCCGTTTGTGATCTTCAATTTGCGTCTGAACTTTTGACAGTTCATCTTTCTTGGAAGCAATGCGTTGCTGTACCTGATTGTTGAGGGCCTGATCAAATTGTTTCTTCTCGTCTCCAAGGACAGTAAGGTAATGTCGTGCGGATTGCAGCAAAGAATCCTTGGTGACTCCCATGGTGGAGGCCGTAGCAAAAGCAGATTTTAGTGAAGTAGCCGTATCCAGATTAAGCCCGGCAAGCTGGCTAATAGACTGTTTGAACTTAAGGAAATCGAATCCCGGCTGACTTTGCTTGACCATTGCATTCTCAAGAAAATCAACGCTCTTCTGATCAGTAGAACCACTTAAGCCAAGGAGTTGTGAAATCTTCATAACAGTTATTATAACAGTAAATATATAGAACCTCTCTTTATGGGCTAAAATAATCGCAACCCTCAGACATTCAGTTGATTTTAGACAAACAAACTTGAGGAAGGTTTTGAATGTCTTATTCTAAGTGAATTACATATTAATCGATACATCCTTGGAATAAGGATATCGCATGAGATAATCGAGGGCAGCTTCATAGCGAAGGTTTTCAAAAACGATTTTATATAAGGTCTCAATGATAGGTAAACGAACCTTTGCAGTTCTAGCGAGGAGATTCGCTATGCGTAATGTTCTTAATCCCTCAGCCAATTCCTCTGTGGTAGCGAGCGCCTCCTGAAGAGTTTGGCCCTGGCCCAACTGGAACCCCAGCATAAAATTACGACTGCTGGAACTTGTGGCAGTCGCAATAAGATCCCCAATCCCGGCTGTTCCGAGGAAAGCAGATTTATCCGCACCCAACAATCCTCCGAAGTACGTGATCTCGTGAAGCCCTCGTGTAATAAAAAGCCCCTGGATATTCTTACCTAATCCTTTTCCCCTCAAATAACCCGAGCCAAGTGCAATCACATTTTTGAAAGCTCCTGCAAACTCAGCTCCTAATATGTCCGAAGATCCGAAGACAAACATTTTCTTACTGGTCAGCAATTCAATTCCAATACTGATCACCTCATCATATTCACTTGCTATCACGGTAGCGGTTGGTTGACCTTCCAGTATTTCTTTACTAAGATTAGGCCCTGATAAACAGCCAATACGCAGGACATTGCTTTCTTCATTGATAACTTCTGACATCGTACTAATGTCTTCTCGTGCAAGCTTGCCATTGAAATTCATGATATCCTTCACGCGGGTTGTGTCAAGCCCTTTGGTACCATGGATTAGTATATGTCTGGGTGAAAGCAGAGGTCCCATTTTTTTCATCATCGACCTGAAGTCGTCAGAGGGAATGATTGGAAAAATAACTTCACATGAATCGGCTATTTCTTTAAAATCCGAAATAGCTCTTATGCGCTCGGATAATGCAACATCATGAAGCGTATGTGTTTCATTGACTTTCTTTACAATCTGAGGATCACGGGCAAACAGCAGGACATTGTTATTAACGGCAAGCAGATGAGCGATGGTGATGCCAAAACTTCCTGCACCCACCACGCCAACTGTTGTTTTTGGATTTGATGATACCTTACTCATCCTTCCTATTGCTCATTATATATAGTAAGGTTCAATTATTTTTTATTAGGCTTTCCCTGCTTTGCTGCTGCAAGCTTTTGTTGTTCCTTGAGCGCAGATTCCAGTCTGGACTGAAATCCACCTTCTTTTTTGGGCTTGGCTTTATTGAGATTTAATTTCTCCATAATTCTATCCTCATCAAAAAGGAATCGCCGCGCTCCAACTGTCTGTGCAATGTTGAGCAAGTTGGAGTATAATAAATACAATGTCAATCCTGACGCATAACTATTAAAGAAGAACAGAAACATGACTGGCATCAAATACTGCATGTACTTCAATGCAGGATTCATATTGGCCATATCCATGTTTTGCATATTATAATAAGTATACGCTATCGTACTGGCTGCCCATAAAAGTGTGAGCATACTAACATGCATTCCGTAGAAAGGTATTTCAAAAGGCAGATTAAAAAAAACATCGTAAGACGAAAGGTCTGTGGCCCAAAGGAATGAAGCCTGTCTGAATTCAATCGACGCCGGAAAGAATCGGTACAATGCAAACCATACCGGCATCTGTAAGACAACAGGGAAGCAACCTCCCAGCGGATTGACTCCATATTCCCGATAGACTTTCATTGATTCCATCTGCTGTTGCTGCAGATCATCTTTATATTTTTCTTTTAAGTGCGCTAATTGCGGTTTGAGCGCCGACATTTTGGCCTGGCTGCTCAGCATTTTATAAGAGAGCGGGAATAGTACCAGCTTGACAAGCAGAGTAAGTAATAAGATTACAATTCCCTGACTTGAGATAATCCCAAGTAGGAAGTTAAACACCGGACGGATCACCCAACGATTGATTGATCCGAAGATGCTCTGTCCAAAAGGAATGATATCCTCTGCATCGACATGATAGTTTCGGAGCAATTCAAAATCATTTGGACCAACAAACATGGTAATGCTGGCTGAAGGGCTGCTTCCTTCTAATGGAAGTCCAAGTGTGGATGTTGTTGTCTTTAGCTTTTTATCAGTTACATCTGCAAGTACTGTCTCCATCACGCCTCCATCGAATGACTTATCAGCTATTAACGCGGTATTAAAAAACTGATTGGAATGCGCCACCCATTTCAAAGGTTGCTCAGACACATCATCCAGATCATTTTTACGACAGTTACAATAGTCTACAGATTCTTCGTTAACCTTATAATAGACCGTTGAGTAATTACGCTCAAACTGATCATTCTTTTCAAGTTTATCCAGGTTATTGACCCATCTGAGTTTGGGAGTCTGACCGTACGAAATGACATTATTACCATTGACTACACTTACATTGTATTTGATCTCGTAAGGGTTCTCAGTTAGAATATATTCCTGTTGTATTTTCTCTCCACCAGATCCTGTTGCAGTAAACATGACTCGGTCACCCTGTACTGTCGGAACGAAATTCAAGTCCGCGGTATGTAGGCTTCCGCGCTGGGTAGGAAGGATAATATCCCACACGTTTTCTGGATCATCCATTAGG
>JALYSC010000020.1:12881-14200 GCA_030855005.1 Bacteroidota bacterium
CGTAAAGGGACTTTGTATTCTTTACGATTTTCATCCAGCAGGACCTTCTTATAATTTTTGAGTTCGACAGCGGAGATTTTTCCTCCTTTGCTCACAAAATCGATAATGAAGTTTTCATTTTCCAGGCGTACCGTTTGATTCTCTCCGGTAGAGGCTGTTGCAAAGTTTCCAAATTGATTGACGAGGCCTAAAGAATCAGTCTGAACAAGCGAAGTATCCGTAGTAGCAGCATTTGTTTTTACGACAGAATCCTGGATAATTTCTACACGATTGAGGCTATCCTGACGAGCCTGCATTCGGGCAGTCTCTTCCTTCGAAGGGGAGTTGACGAAAGTCCAGACCATCAAAAGACCAAAAATCAGGACAAAGCCTATTATGTGATTGCGTTCCATTTATATCTATTCAAAAAAGAGTCCGCAAAGGTAGAGGGTATTCCTAAAGCACCAAATAACATTCTACAATCAATCGTGGAGCTCCTGACGGATCAATAATCTTCACCTATGAGGACCAATGCCGGGATGTCCACGTTGAATTTGACAGCCGGGGTGCGGGTAGGCCCAAGGAGCTTTTCGAGAAAACCTCTCTTCCTACGTATAACACACAGAAGATCAGCATGATGCTGCGAAAGGTATTCACTTATACTTTCATTAAAATTATCATTTCCGTACCGTGTGATATCATTTACTACTTGCAGTACGGTAAAATTTTGATCCAGCATCGGATCCTGATCTTCACCGAGATGAAGTAATTGGACATGCGGTTTAAAAATCTGATTGATCTGAATGATAGGCTCAAGCGTGCCTAAGAATCGCACAAACGTATTTTTTGCTGCAAAAACAATCTTATCGATCCCTTTGAATTTAAATCTGGGCGGGATAAGGAGTACAGGTATAGCCGTCGTCTTGACGATTGCACCCGAGGTAGTTCCAAGGTAGGTTTCAATATTTTCATGCTCTCCCTGGCATCCCATTATCACGAGATCTGCCTTGGTTGAGTCTACAGTATGCTGAATGCAGGTTACAGTTTCATCCTTGATTATCTGATAGTTAATGATCAATCCAGAATGCTTTACTTTAAGCTTATTAACCCGCTTTAGGATCCATTTTTCGGGATCGGTGGTCATGTCACTTTCACCTGCAGTATGGGATACGACTTTTTGTAAAAGGGTATAACAATACACAATAGTTATCTGAGCACCTGCGATGGATGCTAATCGGCCAGCATAGCGCAATGCTTCCTTGGAGTTTTTGGAAAGGTCAACCGGGACAACAATATGGTTCATAGGTTCGGAAAGACGGCAAAGCTAATCATTATACATC
>JALYSC010000021.1:0-4401 GCA_030855005.1 Bacteroidota bacterium
TCCCCGCTGATGCCACCGGGTAATAAAAGGTTGTAATACATGCACAGCCAATACAATCGAATATTATCCCGCCATGGCAGTTTAATATTTTCTGTCTTTAAAAATTCATTAAATCTGAATGCGGAGATTAACTTGGATAAAGCAAATAAGAATACTGCCAAAATAACCCATGCAAGATTTGCTTTCTGAAAGACTTCCAATAATAGTCTTTCATCAATCTTCCGAACAATCAGAAAGATGATGGCAGTCAGTACCAACAATTTGATCGCGGTCTTCAGCGGTCCAGGTAGGTTGATTTTTGGAAATTGGAAGCTCATCTTAATAATACGTAGGCTGCATTAGGTGAAGTACCTGGCCCCGTTCAAGCAAGATGGAATCAATTGGTATCATATCAATAGTGGGATATAATTTGCGATCGACAAGGTAATATGCATTCGGATCTGCAATCGAATCAACTTTGTAGATAATCTGATCGATATAAGCAGAAGTATAAAATCGTGCTACCTGATGCGTTTCTGTTTCTTTATAGATAAGCCATGGGTGATCTTTATACAAAGATGCAGCTCTCATGATATCATTTCTGCTATGATTTTCAGGGAATTCCTCTTGACGTAGTGGCAGCACTACTAAATTAAAAACTGTTCTCACTCCTAACAAGGCAATACACATCCATAATAGTGTTTGACGCTTATCATAACACATTCCCAGAAAGCAAAATGCTATTAGCAGACTACTTCCAAACCATATCAGGTAAAAACAATCCACAGTATGCAATTTAGAATAGACAGGCATTAAGAGAGTTGCTGCGAGAGCCAATCCAACCATCACTAATAAGGCAAGCTTTACTTTTTCAGCCCACCGAGTTGGATGTAAAATGGTGAAGTAGTATCCTGCTAAATGTAGCACGGGTAAGAACATCAATAAATATCGAGGATAAACCTGGACTGAGATCCAGTAAACCGGAATATTGACCACAACCATCATGAGATTGAATCTAAGAAATTGATTTTCTCTAACCTGCTGTCTGAAGCTTCGACTACATGCCGGAATGATCAATATGGTCCAGGGAAGGAAATGATAAAATTGCTCCAAGGGAAAAGTGACAAGATGCAGCAAGGTTTTTGAAATACCGTGGTGTGTACCGGTGCGTTGTATGGATTGATCAAACAGAATCGTAAAAACATTATGAATTGATACCCGATCAGCATAAGGTATGTAATATGCAAGAAGGATAATCAATCCTGTTAGGATGCCCAACAAATGATCAGCGGAAATTATCTTCTTCCTTACGGCCTTAAAAAAATATAAAGTAGCTAATAAAGACAACCCATGAAAGACCAATGCAGGTAGTCCTTTTAACAGAAAGGCAAAAGCGAACAAGCAATATGTAAAAATAAACAGCCGGCGCCAACTCCCTTCTTTCCCGAAATGATAAAGGATCATCCATTGAAGAAATATTACCCAGGAAAAACAAATATCAATCAGGCCGAGCATGCTGTCCCAAAACAATATTCTTCCACTCGTCACCAACATAAATGCAAGTGTTGCGGAAGTCAGGCCATCAAAATGTTTGCGAGAATAATGATAAACAGTATATGCAAATGCAGCCAGGAAAATTAAAGTTGTCGTCCGCGCAGGCCATTCACCGAAATGTCCAAACAATAAATTATTAGCATAAATCAGCCAGTTGTAGAGTGGTGGTTTATTATAATAAGCTTCTCCATTCAGTGTAGGCACGAGGAAATCTCCTGATTTGTACATTTCGAATGCAACGAGGGAACGAATCGCTTCATCACCAATAAATGCTACTGCACCAAGATTGATCAGGAAAGCACTAAGGCACATCAACAACGCTAAGACAATCAATTGACTTACGGTAAATTGCCCAATCCGGTTGCTGAGTGATTTCATCGTGTTATGTTGGCAGGCGAAGTAAGAGAAAAAAAGCGGAATCGGATTTTAGTAATCGATGTCAAGCTCGCCACTCGTCCTGAGCCTGCACAAGGATGAGAGTAAGGAGTCGAAGGGTCTAGCGTTCACCGTTCACCAATTACTACTCCAGTCCAATCTTTTTAAGCAGCATCGGAAAGCGGGGATCCGATCGCATTTCCCCGAGCATGGCATATCGCACGCAATAAAGTATACCGGTACAGGCAATACCCATCCGCTGTTCATAGGTCTGATCGAGATGATAAAAGACCTTATCAAAATCTTTAAAACCGGAATACAAAAATGCAAAGTCAAGATCAAAATTGACACCCGGCTCTTCAAGCTGACGCTGCTTCATTTTCTCCAGACATTCTTGTGCAAGATCATTGTATCCGCCAGCAGCATATGCATGTGCCAATGCACTGAGTCCTTTCAATGGATGTCCAATCAGGGATTGATAGTGTCTAAGATTAATGATCGCATTTTCATAATCACCCTGTGCAATATAGATATAACCTTTTCCTTCAAAAGCTCTTCTAAATGTCGCATCGAGCTCAATAATTTTATCATATAAAGCCAGGGCTTCGTCAAATCGTTTTGAAAATCCATACGCATCTGCCAGATAGCTCATCAGCGGCAGAGACAGTGGATCCATGCTTAAGGCTGCATTCATTTTCTCGATCGCATCATCAAAGTTTCCTCTTGAGATTTGAATCATACCATGCAACTGATTGAGCAGGGAGGAGTGAAGTCCAAGATCGATTGCTTTTATTAGCGAAGTTTCGGCATCCTTAAAATCCCAATTTTGAAAAAACTGGATAGCTGCAAGAGAGAGATGAGACTCAGCATGTTGCGGATTGAGTTCGATTGCCTTCAGTGTATAATCTTTCGCTTTATTAAAGGCTTCAGTGCGCGGATGTAATCCGGATGAGCCCATGAAAGAATAACAAAACGACAAAACACAATATGGCAAATGGAAGGCAGGGTCTTATGCAATAGCTTCTTCAAAAGCCTTAATCCCTTTGGATATATCTTCCGGGTTGGATTTATTCCAATGAAATTTTCCTTTGAGGTACATATTATATGCCTCAATATTTTCAGTTGGTAGTTTCGTTCTTTCATCCGGTGGGCGTGGTGGAGCAAAATTTTCTTTTGCTTATTCACGATCTTATTGGAAATCTCATCTTGCAGGACAAATATGTCATCGAGTTGGCCGTCGTATACATCTGACCAAATTCGATACCCATCACTTGTATTGATAAGCTGGCAGGATATCCGGACGCGATTACCTGATCGGCGCACACTCCCTTCCAGCACAGAAGCCACACCTAATTTTTGTCCCACCTGACGGACATCTTTATTTTTTCCTTTGAATGTGAATGACGAGCTGCGAGAACATACCTGCAATCCATCGACATGAGTGAGTGCATTGAGAATTTCTTCGGAGATGCCATCGGAGAAATATTCATTTTCCGGATCAGCACTCATATTGAGAAAAGGTAATACCGCAATACTTTTATCGCTACCTGATTTCACCCCAAGCTGTGCTGCAGTAGGTAATGTCAGGTGCGTAGCAGTAATTCCATAAATCTCAACAGGTCGTTTTACATTTTTCAATGTGAACTTACCTAGTAGTTTGGCACTGATGCCGGATTGATTTTTTATTTCATCATATACCTTATCGGATATTAGAACTGCTCCTGGCACGGAAAGGGCTTCTATACGTGAAGCCAGATTAACACAATCGC
The DNA here is from genome assembly GCA_030855005.1 of Bacteroidota bacterium. Lineage (GTDB taxonomy): Bacteria > Bacteroidota > Bacteroidia > Chitinophagales > Saprospiraceae > Opimibacter. Next base: position 3,678 of record JALYSC010000021.1, read on the forward strand.
CATAAATACTTTCATTATCAATAGCCACATCCCCTGAATGAATACCAATACGCAGCGAAACCTTTGGATCCTTTTGTAGATCAAGCTGGATATTGGAAGCACATTTTACAGCTTCTGCCGCACTGTTGAAGATGCTGAGCGTACCATCACCATATTATTGAACTATACGTCCATGATAAGAAGGGATGAGGTGGTCAATGACAGTTCGCATCCGATCGCGCAGATGTTTTGCTTTTTGCTCATCTTCCTGCATCAGCGCCGTATATCCTACCATATCGGCAAACATAATAGCGGCTAATTGACGTGATGTCGGTGACGATTCGGCAGATGTAATTCGGATCCCATCCATGAATAGGCTGTGTCTTTACGAATTTCCCGAAAATTACACCTATTAAAGCAGATGCAGAACTCCCATAAAAAGGTGATAACGATTTGCTAAGATCTAAACATTTCCTGCGGGCCAATGTTAACAGTGGAAAGATCCCAATAGGACTTTAATAAGCGGGGTTAGATCAGTAAGATTTCCCGGTTAAATCTCTTTAACAATTAAAATATAAGTTTTATGAAAAAGTCTTTTTTCCTGGCACTGGTGGTGCTCATGGCTGTATTCATTCACCCTGCCTGTAATACGAGTAACAGAACGAAAGGGGCAATTATCGGAGCCACAGCCGGAGCTGCAACAGGAGCTATTGTGGGTAAAAAAAATAAGGCTGTAGCCATTATC
>JALYSC010000021.1:4411-14189 GCA_030855005.1 Bacteroidota bacterium
ATTATATGGACAAGCAGGCAGCTAAAATCCGTGAAGATCTTAAAGGTGCTAAAGTAGAGCGCGTCGGTGAGGGTATTGTGATCACTTTTGATTCCGGTATCTTATTCGACCACGATTCCTATGCATTGAAAAGCACTACAAGAGAAAACCTTAATGAATTGTCACCTACATTGAAAAAATACGACGATACAGATCTGCGTATCCTCGGACATACTGACAACACAGGTACTGATGATTACAATCAGAGTCTTTCGGTCAAAAGAGCAAGTTCTGTAGATAATTACCTCGTGTCTCAGGGAATTGCTTCATCAAGACTTTCAACCGCAGGTTATGGTGAAACTGATCCGATTGCAACCAATGAAACTGATGAAGGACGTGAACTCAATCGTCGTGTGGAAGTGGTAATTATCGCAAATAAAAAATTACAACGCGCCGCTAAAAATGGTGACGTAGCTGCATTTCAATAATTAGAGGGAAGACACCTTAAAGATAGAACAGTTAGCTGGAAGGATTGGCTCTCACGAGTCAATCCTTTTTTCATTTAAGCCATTCCTAATTTATATTAATTACCTTGAGATAAAACAAAACCAAAATCATGAAACGACCTCTAGGCATTATTTTAATTGTAGCAGCTCTCCTATTTGGCTTTTTTGGTATCACCAAACTTGATGAGAGCGGTGGCACTGTCAATATCCTCGGCATCAAGATTTCTGCCCAAGATGAAGGTGCCAAGCAGACTGGCTATATCTTCCTCGGTTTAGCAGCTGTGTGTCTGATCGCAGGAGTAGCATCGATGAGAGGTAAATAATTATTTGATGTTGGCGATCATTTACTACATTCTTTCCTGATGTAATAAATCCGGGAACGCTGAAAGTATCTTCTTACAATTGATTGGATTTGTAACCTTCAGCATACAATCTGGAAAGCAGCTTAACTATAACAGGAGGCCAAAATTTTCTATACATCAATTGATCCTCAGCCTGCCTGCGGGAACCACCTATTGCATTTGTGGTTTCAGATGCTGAATGAATTCTATGCTGAAGTAATATCTGGGGCACATATATAAAGCTTCCTTTCATTTGAGCAAGCCTATACCATCCTTCCCAATCGATACTCACAGTATAAGCAGGTGAAAAATTAAAATCCCTGATCTGTTTCAAATCAAACATCACAGTTGGTGCCGCGATTGGGCATCCAAAGGATAGCAGTCGTGTTTTCCAAAACCGTGTTGTCAAATGATGCCGCAAAGGCAGAAATGTGCGGATCATTAATCTCTTGGTACGTAATAACCTGTTGTTGCTCCTAAGGAAATTGTCAGCGATTTCTTCATAATCAGTAAAACAGATCAGCGTGTCTTTCCTGCTATTTGCTGCCTTCAAGCAGGAGGCTGTATAATCAGGGAGATACAGATCATCCTGGTGTGCCAGCGTCACATATCGCGTGGATGCAGATTGAAGTGCAAAATTCCAATCATGGGCAATACCCTGTCCACCGATGGTAATGTGAAGTTGAAGATTATAATCATCCGCAATCGCATGGATATTGTCAGTTGGTGTTGAAGTAGTAATGAAAATTTCACTTTTGATTGTCTGCTTTTTCAGCGAATCAATGCATGCCCTTAGATAAGGCGAATCTTTATACGCCATGATTGCAAATGAATGCTCTATCATGTCCGGCGATCAAAGATGAATCTCAATTCATTATGGGTAAAGAATCGCCCAACATTTTCATGGTTAAAAGGAAAATATTTGGAATGTGTGAGCTTGTACTCCTGTTCAGTTGTCAGGTCATGTGCCTCCATGTACTTCCCGTCTATAAATGTTCTATGTGTGGCATCTGATCTATATCCTGCAATGCCTGGAACAGTAAATACAATTCTTTGAACACCTAATCTGGAACAGTTTTTAAAAATCTTCCGAATCACCTGATGTGCATCCTCAATGTGCTCGAGTACATGATTCATCGTAAAGGTTGAATATGTGTTAGATGGTATCATATTAAATGAATAATCATCTAACTCCGGATCATACACGGCGACGTCCAATCCCTGCGACCTGCAAAATGCTACGGCTACAGGATTGATTTCAAATCCAATCGATCCATCCGGAAGTATCTTCATAAGTTCACCTGTACCACAACCAAAGTCGATGCATTTGCCGATACAATATTGCGTTATGTCTTTCAGATAGAAAGTCCTTATCCATCTTCTGACCGGGCTGCGATTGTGTAAGTATTCAAAATAGTCCTGAGAATAAAGCGGATCCGTTGCTTCTGTCATTTCTTTGGATAATTTTCTATGTCATAATTAGCTGCAGACAACAGGAGCTGAAAACCAAGTGTAATCAGCAATGTTGGTATCACCACTGTACCGGTCGGCGCCTCAATGTGGCTGGAAGCATATTTCACAAAATTGACTCCTCCGTATATAGCCCCAAAAAGAAATAATGGTACCCCAAAAAGTATATATACGGAAGCAATGTTGAATTCAAAAAGAAAATACTTCAGGAGAATTCTTTTGATAAAAGCTGCAGCAAGCTTGGGAGGAAATTCAAATAAAGTCCTGGTAACTGAAAGTCCTGATACCTCATCACCATACAGTGCTTTCATAGGTATATCAAGCACTACAGCCCGTATATGATAGATTTCAATCAGCATGGATGATTCAAAGAAATAGCGTGCATGGATTTTTTTAAAATTAATGTTCTTCAATATTTCACTGCTGATAGCTGTATATCCGTTAGTAGGATCAAAAATATTCCAGTACCCTGAAGCAGCTTTGATCAGAAAACTTAATCCAAGATTGCCAATGCGACGTATCATTGGCATTTGTCTTAATGCCTGTAGGTCACGGAAACGATTCCCTTTGGTAAAATCAGCTTTTCCATCGATGATGGGTTTCAATAATGAATTGATATAAGCCGGATCCATTTGTCCATCTCCATCTATTTTAATCGTGATGTCGGCATCCAATTCCAGAGACTTTTGATATCCTGTAATCACAGCACCCCCTACACCCTTATTTTTATCATGCCGGATATAGATGATCCTTTTTTCCTGCAAGGAGAGGTGCTTTATCTTTTGATTAGTATCATCGGTTGATGCATCGTCAACCATGATGATCCAGAGAATATCAGAAGGTATGCCTGCAACAACTTTTTCTATGTGCCTTGATACATTATAACAGGGTATGACAATTGCAAGTCTCATAGATCATTTCTTTGATAGATCACATGACCTGGTAATCCAATAATGCCTGTCATACATTCGACTTCAACCTCCTGAGGCTGGTACGTGAAGACTATATATTTGATCCCCAATTGCGTGAGTTTGGGAGAACACGGATCCATGCGGATCATATACATATCATTTTGCTTAAGTTCAAATTCTACAGAATCATTCCCGTCGATCATGGTAGTTAAGCCAATATGTGCAAATCTATTGTACACACTATCGCTCTTCATACCGGAATCAAGGATATGTAATTTTTCAAAAGGTGGTACAAACTGCACGCCATTAAAACAATTGACTCCGGTTGCTTTTACAAAATTGGCTGTTATAATACTTCCAAATACAGCCCAGCCGGCATTCGGATCCTTTGCTCTGATTTCGGAAATAGCCTTGTAGGTTTCATTTTCAAAGTAAGGAGCTAGTCCAATGCTTAATGGATTCACCCGAATATTGGGCAATACAACGAGGAGGATTAATACAATGAAGGAATAAGAGTATAGCCTGTCTCGGTGGAACTGAAGTGTCAACCATGTAAGACTGGCAAAAATCAGGGTGGCAGTAATGACCTTCACTTCAGAGAAGTAAATACTAATCTGATGATTGAGAAGACTATTCAGGAGATAAGCAAGCAATACGAGTATGATCAGAGAAGCTATCTGAGTAATCCTGTTATTTTTCAGGATTACAATTTGATGACGTGTGATAAAAAGTATGGTGAATATCACATTAATAAAACCGAAAATGAAAAAGGTACGGTTGGATGGACTTACAGAAAACAAGGTAATTTTGGCCAGGAATGGTGGAAATCCAATAACGATATAAATAAATAGAATGAATTGCAATATCATTAGGGTCAGCAAAACCGGATCAATCTTACGCTTTTTAAAGAAGTCGGCGATTAGGATAAGCGTCGGAATTAATGATAGCATCAGGAAGGAAGATAATTCACAAATATTACCCCATACTTCAGGAAACTTCTGCTCATTCATAAACCAACTAAAATTATCCGCAAACATTTTAGCGAAGGAAAAGTCACCACCGGTTTCACTACGCTTTCCGGGATATACTGTATTAGTGAGAAGTGAAATAGTATCTTTTGTTTCCTGATAAAATAAAAAAATAAACAATCCAACTCCTGCGAATACTAATGCCAATGACCCAATTCGCAACATCATATTTTGTCTAAAGGAATCGACTAGCCTTACTTTATACGCCAGTAAATATCCAATGAGAATGGCAAGCAGGAAGTAAGCAAATGGTACCTGATAGGCAGGATACAATATCATAGCATAGGAATACGCTGAGAGGATAAGAACAATGGAGGCTAGGAGTATTTTGAGACTACGATCAGCATAAAGGATATAGATTAAAGCAATAACGCTGAGCATACCCCAGGTAAATAATTCAGTATAAATCGACCACCATTGTATAGCAGAGGATAAGAACAACCATATGCTCCCGGTTACACTTAGGACGAAATGATTTTTGGTTAGGAGCATCAGGAAGAGGAAAGACACGATCAGGAATGGAAACAGTTTAAAATTCCAATGCCATGAATATGCGCGCTCTAAATCGATAAAATAATATCCCCATAATGCAGGTTTAATAGCACTTACTATATGATGTGTTGGAAGATTAAAAGTCAATGGAGTATTACCTGCACCAAGTGCCATATTAGAAATGGGAAAATCCTGGGCCGCCTGGGATAAAATAAAACTTGAATATACCTGCCATTCATCTGAACGGATCGGACGGGGAGTTCCTGCTATTATCCCTCGTGAAGGATCACCACCATCATTTGCAAATAAGTTCCAGTTGCCGATCGAGGCATTATGCCATTTGAGAGCAACAAACAGAAAAAAAAGAAAAATGCATATTCCAATATAGATCCAGACTTTTTTGTCAAAATGAATCAATTCGGAAACAGGCGAAAGAACTTTACTCTTTTTTGACGGCATCGTCGTAGAAGCCGGTGACTGATGTTGCGGTGCAGTAGGTTTCCGTTTTTTTTGACTCATCCGGTAGACGTTGGGATAAATGTACCATTTTGAGTGAGATTGCAGATTTCGTGCTTGAAAAGGGAAGGCCGCTACTGGCATCAAAACGCTGAAGGATTTCGAGGAAATTCTTAACGCACATGGTTTTATCCGTGCTCACCGTTCCCACCATATCAATAAGAGGTTTGTTGAACCGTCCTTTTTGAAGGATTTATACAAATGCAGTATCATAAATAACTCGAAATCAGCCGGAGACCCAAGGAGATTGTGATGCAACAGCTAAAAGACTAATTTATCTTAGCGGCCCAATTTAATACACCTATGCTTACTTCTTCACCGCAGACAGTTGATATAGAGGGACTTAGGACCCGTATACCGGAATTGTCCGGGAGCTATCAATCCCCGGTGCCTTATCCCCACATAGTGATTGATAACTTTCTTGATCCTGCAATACTGGAAAACTGTATCAAAGAATTTGACCAGTTAAACAATTCGGATGGATGGATCAATTACGTCCATTTCAATGAAAAAAAGCGAGGACTTAATAAACTTGAATTGTTGCCCGAATCTATCAAGCAAACAATTCATGAACTTAATACACCATCATTTCTGGAATGGCTAAGCCAGCTTACTGGAATTAAAAATCTTCAGAAGGATGATATGCTGGAAGGTGGAGGGATTCATCAATCTACGCGCGGTGGATACCTCAATATTCACGCTGACTTTACTGTACACCCTCATCATCGTCACTGGCAACGCCGTATTAATTTGCTCGTGTATCTTAATAAAGACTGGCAGGAAGCATGGGGAGGCCAACTGGAATTATGGGATCGTAATATGAAGGGCTGTGAGCAAAAAATACTACCCATCTTCAATCGTTGTGTCATCTTCAATACGGATCCCGATTCTTATCATGGTCATCCGGATCCAATGACATGCCCTGAGGGTTATTTCAGACGCTCGATAGCACTGTACTATTACACGATCGAAGAGAACCCTTTAAAACGTTCAACTCATTATGTAGCGCGTCCCGAAGAGAAGAACAAAGAAGTAATGGTCAAGCTGGATAATTTTATGATCGCAACTTACACGCGTCTAAAAGGAATATTAGGGTCCAATGATCAGACCATCAGCAGAATTCTTCGTTTTTTTTCCGGAAAGAAATAATTGAATTTTACTCAGTATTGGCAACTTCCCTTTTAAGGAAAACAAATCCATTCTTGCGGTATAATTCTTTTAGTTCAGTAAAATCTTTGTAACGATCTATTCGGTCTGCCTTTGTGACAAAATAAACAGGCTTGTCTATATCACCTGTGAGGAGCCAGTTCTGATCATATGATAATTCATTTTCGGGCTTTTGTTTTTGCGCATAAAACAAATGGGCATATGTTTTATAGCCAAGTGGCTGTACATAACAATCTTCGTTTTTTCTGCCTTCAAAAAAATCAATTGCCGCTCCCTGGGAGTAACGTTCAATTTTTGGCACTACAATAATTGCAGCTAAGAAAATAACAATAGCTGTTCCTCCAAATAATATCCATGCAGATTTTAAAATTTGATTCTTTAACAGATAAATACCACCTGCCACTGTGATGAGCAGGAAAAGGATGCCAATACCACTTTCCATTCCTGACCAATATACTTCCGCTTCCATGTTGCCCTGCACAAATTTGTCTTTCACTATCGGAATATAATCAGTGATATTAGTTGCAAAGATTGGAAGTGCAATTAGTGCTGAAGAAATTAATACACCTATAAAGAACAGGATGTAGGAGATATAAGGACGGATTACCATTCGGTTTTGGATCGCCTTATGCAAAGTATAGGCAGCGAGAAACGTCACCGGAAACCATGCCATGGAAGAGTAATGGATGATTCGTGATTTGACGATTGTAAATAAAATGGTTACAACCCAAAATAGAATCAACATCCATTTTTTAAAATCAGCATCATAATGTTGCTCAGCAGGTGTTTTGAAAAAAGATCTTATAGCAAGAATTGAAGCGGGAAAACATCCTAACAGGATGACAAAATAGTGATAACCAAAAAATCCCTTTTGACCTGCATCATGCGTTGTAAATAACCGGACCTGATATTTTAAAAATTCATAAATAAACCAGGTGCCATTTTTGATCGTCTCATATCCATACCATGTAAGTGTGACGAGCATAAAAATCCCGATGTAAAATAATACATGCCACAGGGAGAAATAAAATCGAAATCTGTTAACTACAAAATAAACTACAGCGACCAATCCAATAATCATCAATGCTACCTGACCTTTGGTGAGAATCGCCAGCCCCATAAAAATGGCAGAATATGTGATGTGAGTCAACTGGGACTTTTTCAATCCCCCGATATCAAATTGATTTCGTTGCCAATGATAGCGAATGAAAAAGTATAAGGATAAAAAAATAAACAAATTAAACCACGGATCAATTATCCCTGTTTTAAAATACATATTTGGAAAAAGTGAACCTGCATAAGCAAGTGTCCAGAGCAAGCCGAATCTAACATCATATAATCTGCGGCCACACAGATAGACAACAATCATTGTAAGTATGCCACAAATTGCATTGGGAAACCTTGCAGCAAATTCATTTACTCCAAAGATTTTCATGGATGTACTCTGCATCCAGAAATACAAAGGAGGTTTTTCCCAGAAGGGTTTGAAGTCTACATATACCCTGGTATAATCTTCCAGGATGATCATCTCACGGGAAATCTCGGCGAAGTTGATTTCATCCCAATCAAATAAATGCACTTTACCAAGAAATGGAATAAATAAAAAAGCACCTGCTATGATGATGATCAGAGGGATGATGGTTTTTGAATTCATAGCGGTAACTGCCGGCAAAGTAAATCAAAAACTACCTCTCTGGTAGTTTGAAAATACCTGTTGTCATAATACTGGACAGTCATCCTATTATGTGATGGTTGCAGGCAAGAGATAGGGTTAGCAAAAGCACCATTTTGGTAGTACCAATTAGACTATTTCATCGATGTGATGGTAACCGGAAAATGAAGGAGGATGTTAAGAATTCAAATGTGCCTTTGTTTTACACCAGTTAGTCTTGCCATTGTAAATTAGCAGATTGGATGAGCATTATGAATGCACGGATTGGTCAAATCCTGAAATCCTAAATTCGAATGATAAAAAATCCTTCAAAAGCTTTGGTAAGCTGCCAAGTCCTTGCCTTTGATACTTTCCGGAATTGAAAAGGACAAAGTATTCTTTGATCATTCGTTGAATGCTACGCTTTCAGCTAAAAGACTAAAATCGACTCGATAAAGGAATGTTAAAATTTGACCCAGTAATCATTTAACTAATCTATAACTGGAACATTATCAAATCATCCCTTTTAAGTTGTATAGAATTTTGTCTTGGAGTCGCCTTTAAACCTCTATGGATATTGTGAGTCTATTCACATATTCCCCACAACCCACTTCCTTTTTTACGTACCTTTATCATACTAAATATTCTGGAAATGAATTCATTGTTGTTTTTAAGTTTTCCCGGAGGATCAGAGTGGTTTATCATTCTCTTCGTGGTGCTGCTTCTGTTCGGAGGTAAAAAAATTCCGGAACTGATGCGTGGTTTAGGTAAAGGTATCCGTGAATTTAATACCGCCCGCAGCAGTATTGAAACAGAGATCAAAGAAGGAATGCGCGATGCAGATCGTAAAGCTATCGAAGAAAGCAAAAAAGAAGCTTAATCCACACCCTCCTATTATGAATTTTAAAATTGGCTTATTTGCCTTAGGACTTTTTATGTCCGCTCTGAATGCGAACTCTCAAAAGTTCGGCTACATCAATTCAGCTCAAATAATCGAGGCTCATCCAAAGGTATCCGGCGCAAATACCGACCTGGAGACTTATCAGAAAACTATGCTTGATCCTTTTGAAGTAAAAGGAAAAGCGTTCCAGGAAAAGTATAAGAAGTATATGGAGGATGCCAACAGCGGTGTGATGTCTCAGGTAGTAATGGAAGCCAAACAAAATGAGTTGCGTACCGAGCAGCAGGCTCTGCAACAGGAAGAACAACAGCTTCAGTTTAAAATTCTTCAGAAGAGAGAAGAACTACTTAAGCCCATTCTTGAAGAGGTAGATAGTATCATTCAGGTATTAGGTAAAGAAGGTCAATACACCATGATCTTTGATACCAGTGTTAGTGGTGCTCTTCTCTATGCAGTAGAAGGGGATGATCTTACGGCTTCTGTTAAATCAAAATGTATGGCTACCAAGCCATAGCCCTTATCCATTCAACTTATTTTCCATTTTTTGCAAACGAAGCGATCTTCTGCCAGTATGCGAAGCCTGCGTATTGCTGATCCTTTGAAACAATCACTATCGGCAATCTGTGCTGTTGCATAAACGTATGCAGATGTTGCACTGGTGTATCATGTGGTACAACGGCAGGTACCGGAATAATGAATGCATCGATTGTGAAATCCTCACTAGTGCGTGGATCAAAAGCATGAATCCGGTCTCGCGTAATATATCCCGCAGGTATACCGGGACGGGACCATACGATGAAGCTATCAGCTAATTCA
>JALYSC010000349.1 GCA_030855005.1 Bacteroidota bacterium
TATAGTTTAGGGCTGGGTTGCGCTGACCTTTCATTGCGCGGTATTTTCCAGTACAAACTTCACGCCGGTCCTTACCTGCGAGGACAGGCCGGATATCATCTTAGGGGCAATGCCAAAATCGAACGTGATTATTATTATACAACCCATGGTGTGTATTCTAATGAAGTGAATATGCCGAATGCTGTTTCGTATGGAGTCACTTTAGGAAGTTGGTTGTTCGATGATGGTCTCAAAATTGAAGCCATGTATGATGGTATGAATACACTTGGAGGATTTGATATACGTCGTCAGGATGCGGGATTTCCAGCTAATAAAATGATATTTAGCCGTGTTGGCGCGGGCTTTCAGTTCTTTCCCGGCAAATCCGGTTTGGGTGTTTTAGGTTCTGCTCATCAGGTTCTTACTGGACGCAATGTAGGTAAGAGCACATCATTCACTGCAGGATTAACTTATCAGTTTGGGCTTTGGAATCAGCAGGAAACTGAATTGATAAATAATTAAAAACCATATTAATTTTTGAAGACATAAGCGTGAAAAAAATACATCTATATCTATCTCTTATCACTATCGCTGGTGCATTGTCTTTTTTTCCGGGATGCGATGAAGACTTACCTACATTCCTCGCCTTCGATCCTTATGAATATGCTTCGCTGGATGAAGATGGAGGCACCTGGAATCCTAATGTGCTGAGTTCTCCAGATCAGATAGGACTACCAGCCCCTTCTGCGACCAGCTCCCCAGAATACTTAGCGGAAATCGTATCATTGAAAGCTGCATCTGCACAACTATCAGGTGACCAACAGGCTGCTGTTGATTACTGGAATGGTGACGGACTTGTACGATGGAATGAAATCGCTCGTGAGTTGGCAGCTAAATACAATCTTGCCCCTGCACCTGACAGTGCCGGTAGTTATCCTGCACCGAATTCAGCGGATCCAGGCAAGTATCCTCTGTTCCCATTTGCACATCCTCCATATGCGAGTCGTGCATTTGCATATTGGGGAGCAGCGCAATATGATGGCTTGATTGCTGCATGGCATCACAAATATGCTTTCAATCGTCCTGCACCTTTTGTTACGGATCCTTCGGTTGTGACACATCTTCCAAAAAATGCATTGCCAAGTTATCCGGCAGATGGGGCAGTGATTGCAGCTATTTCAAAAGATTTGCTGACAGTATTATTTCCACTTGAAAAAGATTACCTGACAGTTAAAGCAACAGAACATCAGAATAGTCTCGTCTGGGCGGGATTGAATGTGCAAAGCGATATTACTGCAGGTGATTCACTGGGCCGTGCTGTTGGCAAAGTATTCCGCATGCGTGCTGCCAATGATGGAATGAAAAATGCACAAACTCCACGACCACGATCTGACTCTATTCGAGATGCGGCTCAGGCTCGGTGGGGTTGGCATTGGGAGAATCTCGAAACACCCCCAAGGCCTGTAGGAATCACTCCATGGTTTGGCAAAGTTCAATTATGGTTCGTACCAAATACTGAAGCTGTGCGCCCGGTACCACCACCCGCACCAGGATCAGCAGAATTTACAGCTGCTGTTAATGAATTAAAAGATATAGCTGATAATCTGACGAAGGAACAAAGACGTATCGCCAATTTCTGGTCGGATGGTTTAGATACTTATACTCCTCCGGGTCACTGGAACCGTTTTGCCTCTGATCTTATTGTCAAATACAAATACAATCCTCTTCGTGCTGCGCGTGTGTATGCATACTTGAATATGGCTATTGCTGATGCAGGAGTCGCGTGCTGGGATGCGAAGTACTACTATCACTTTCCAAGACCAATTGAAACGATCCCTGGATTTAGGACGATTTTGGGGACACCCAATTTCCCAAGTTATACTTCCGGGCATTCTACTTTCTCGGCTGCAGCAGCAGAGGTGATCAGTCAAATATTCCCATCTGAAGCAGGTATAGCACAAGCCTGGTCCGATGAAGCAGCCATATCCAGAGCTTACGCAGGTATCCATTACACGTTCGATACAGAAGCCGGAAAAGTACAGGGTAAGGCAGTGTCCGCATACGCCATTCAGGTGATGAGCAACGATGGGGGGCAATAGAGTATCTTAAAAAAGATGCAAACACTCCTCTTATCAATCTTTTGACCTTCGTTTGTACGAAAGGTACTGATCCTGTTAATACCTTTTCGTGGCTCAGCGGAAATTGGGAAATGAAAAAACCGAAAGGAGATTCTCGCATTGCACGACTTTATCGCCGGAGCCAATGATGAATACACCCGAACTATCTTTCTGCGAGTTGATATAGGATTCTACCAGTTGAATTCTGTCAGCTGTGACATCGGACTAACCAATAGAAAAGATACAACTGAAGAGAAGAATGATTGTTAAGAGTTTGAATCACATTCTACGAATTGTTTCGTACAAAAGTATTGACCTTATGGAATCAATGAAACTAAATGAGCTTAATTAATGCATACGGTGGTTGATACTTTTTAAGGCCCTCTATCCTTTGACGACCTATATTTGTGCCCGAAATCATGAATATCCTTACTACTTGCTTCTGTATTCATGTACCTCAGGGTAGTGGTGCAGCGATACTTCAGAAGTTATACATCTAAAAATGAATTCCACTCATTCCAAAATTACAGCAGCCAGTCTACTCATTACGATGGGTATTGTCTTTGGTGACATTGGTACCTCACCCCTCTATGTAGTCACAGCTATTATGGGTGACAACATCGTCACCCGGGACTTAGTCTACGGGGGCTTGTCCAGTATCTTCTGGACGCTTACACTCCAGGCAACCATAAAATATATCATAGTCACACTGCGCGCGGATAACCACGGTGAAGGTGGGGTGTTGTCATTGTATTCCCTTATCAAGCGTGTCGCACCGCGATGGACTGTATTTATAGCGATGATTGGATGTTCAGCTCTATTGGCTGATGGGATTATTACCCCTGCTATCTCTCTGACAGCCTCAGTGGAGGGTCTCCGCATCATTCATGATAATGTTCCCGTCATTCCGATTGTCGTAGTAGTGTTAGTAGGCCTCTTTACGTTTCAACAGTTCGGCACGGATAAGATTGGGAAATCTTTTGGACCCATCATGCTGGTTTGGTTCTCCATGCTTTCCTTTTTTGGCATTATCTGGTTAAGCCATAACTGGTCTATTTTGGAAGCGATCAATCCCTACTATGCGTATAACATTTTGGCTAATCACCCCAGTGCATGGGTCATCGTTGGGGCCGTTTTTCTATGTGTGACCGGGGCAGAAGCCATGTATTCAGATCTGGGTCATGTAGGCCGGAAAAATATGCGGATTGCCTGGATATTTGTCAAGATTGCATTATTGATTAATTATTTCGGCCAGGGTGCCTGGGTATTAGAGATGATGGAGGGACAGGTCTTACCTGCGGATGTCAATCCATTCTTTGCCATGATGCCAAGGTGGTTTATCAGTGTGGCAGTTGTGATAGCTGTTGGCGCTTCTATTGTAGCAAGTCAGGCATTGATCACAGGTTCTTTTTCACTGATCAGTGAGGCCGTCAAACTGGATACATGGTTCCGGGTGCAGATCCGGCATCCGAGTAAACATCGGCAACAAATATTCATTCCCATGATCAACCACATCCTGTTTATAGGGGCAGTATTTGTTGTGTTGTATTTTCAGACATCAGCTAATATGGAATCTGTCTATGGAGTAGCGATTACTATCACAATGATCACCACCTCCATTCTGCTTATTTTTTATCTACGTAAAAAGTTGCATTGGAACTGGATTTATATTGCTCCCATGATGGCGATGTTCTTATTTATTGAATCCATTTTCTTGTTTGGCAATGCCCATAAGCTTGCCCATGGCGCAGGTTTTACTATACTCCTGATGACATTCTTTGCCTTGTTGATGATCATTCACTATCAGGCCAAACATGTCCTGCTCCGAAAAAGAAAGTTCGTCGACGTACATCAATATGAAGATATCATCACGGATGTAAGTAATGATCAGGAAATTCCAAAGTATGCCACGCACATCGTTTACCTGACCAGTTCAGTGTCGGTCCACAGGATGGAGAAACAAATACTAAAATCCATATATGAGAAGCAGCCAAAAAGGGCTGATGCCTATTGG
>JALYSC010000350.1:0-3316 GCA_030855005.1 Bacteroidota bacterium
GTTCGAGATTGAGGGCTTTTACTTTTTCCTCTGACATCTTATACTCAGTGATCTCTATTTCCAGGCTTTTATTGATGGCAATTAATTTTTGCTCCTGCTGAATTAATTGAAAGTTCTTTCTGTACAGATCTACAAATACAGAAACCTTTGCTTTTAGAAAATCAGGATTGATCAGTTTGTAGATATAATCCACCGCACCGGATTTGTATCCTTTAAATATATTTTCATCGCCATAATTATTAGCGGTGATGAAAATAATGGGAATATGCCTGAGCTTTTCACGCTCATAGATCATAGAAGCCGTTTCAAATCCATTAAGGTTTGGCATCTGGACATCCATCAGAATGAGAGCAAAATCAAATTCTGTAAGCAAAATCTTCAATGCATCACGCCCGGACCTGGCTACAACGATCAGGTACCCTTCGGGCTCGAGTAGCGATTGGATTGATAGCAGATTATCCTCCCTGTCATCTATTGCTAATATTTTGGCCATTCTGGTTTATTTATAGAACCATACCCGCATCAGAGAGAGTAATTGATCTATTTTAAGGGGTTTGGTAATATAATCGGAAGCACCTGCATCAATACATTTCTGCCGGTCACCCTTCATCGCTTTTGCTGTTACCGCAATAATCGGCAATAAGCTATTCTTATGTTCACGTCGTATTTTCTGCGTGGTCTCATATCCATCCATCTCCGGCATCATGATATCCATGAGGACCATGTCGATCTTTGGATTTTCATTAAGGATAGTAATCGCTTCGCGTCCACTCTCAGCAGTGATTACATTAATATTGTAACGTTCAAATACTGTCGTAAGTGCAAAGAGATTTCGAATGTCATCATCGACAACTAAAATATTTTTCGCTGTAAGGATATCCTCCTTCGAACGAATATTCTCGATCACTTTCCGTTTATCCGTAGCCAGAGCCTGATGGTTGATGTGTGTATGGAAGACAACTTCTTCCAGTAAGTTTTCTAATGAGTTAACACCCTTCAACAGGATACTATTGGAAGATCGATGTAATTGGGTCAATTCCGCTTTATTAAAATCTTTCGCAGAATACACAATTACAGGTGTGATTTTTTTCTTGATCTCACCTAACCGGTTGAGTAAATCAATTCCAGTAATATCAGGTAACGTGTAATCAAGGATGATACAATCATATGAAGATGTCCGTACGGCTTCTAATGCCTTTTCACCTGTATCGACAATGTCTACGAGCAAATGATCATCATCCAGCATTTTTGCGATCTGAGACGCGTCGAGTTCTGAATCTTCTACGATCAATACATTCTTGATTTGTTTCTTGTGGAAAGTGACGATATCATTGAAGAGTTCTGTCAGTGCTTCATTCTCCAGCGGCTTCAATAAGAAACTTCGCCCACCCCTTCGTAATGCCAGGGCTCGATTTTCTTCTCCTGACACCAGGTGAATCGGGATGTGTCTATACTTAAGGTCGTTTCTCAATAGATTCAAAATCTTCCAGCCACTGGTATCAGGTAGTTTCACATCAAGTGTAATCGCAATGGGTGAGAACCGATTGATGAAATCAAACACCTCGATATAGCTAATCGCAATGATTGCCTTCAACCCCATCTGGTGTGCACGCTCAATCAGAATCTTACCAAATCTCAAATCATCTTCGACGATAAGGACAACAAGATCATTGAGTTGAATATTGGTACGGTCATCTCCGGTCTCATTGATCATCTCATTAACCAGGTTGAGATTGGCATCCATTGAATCTGTAGACAGGCGTAACGAACTCACCAGATTGCTGATATCTCCCATTTCTATTTGTTCATAGTTGCCCGGATCCGGTAAATGATTGACAGACATGCCAAGTGTTGATTCAACTGGCAGGAAGAGCGTGAATGTACTACCCTGACCTATTTCACTTTCGAGCTCGATGGTACCACCCAGAAGCTCTGCAAGTCCTCGACTAATAGAAAGACCTAAACCTGTACCTCCGTACTTACGAGATGTAGAGCCTTCCGCCTGTTGGAACGCTTCAAAAATGATATTCTGTTTTTCATGAGGAATGCCAATACCAGTGTCTGTAATTGCAAACGCCACAACTTTCGAAGAAGCATCAAGCGTTGGATTAAATCCATGCTTCCAGTTTCTATTTGCACTATAAATTTTAAGTCGGACTTCACCTTTCTCAGTAAACTTAAAGGAATTAGAAAGAAGGTTTTTGAGAATCTGGTTAAGTCGTTGACTATCTGTTTCTACAAACTCAGGCAATGTAGAATCGGTATCTATTGTAAAACGCAAATGACGGGCTTCGGAAATTGGCTTAAAAGTAGTCTCCACAAATCCGGCGATTTCTGTGAAGCGAACCGGCATAAAATTGGCCGTTATAAATCCGGATTCAACTTTACTCAGGTCGAGGATGTCATTGATCAATTGGATCAGGTCATCACCGCAGGAGTGAATCGTTTTAGCATATCGGATCTGCTTTTCGTTGAGGTTTCCTTCTACATTCTCATACAACTGCTGTGCAAGAATAAGTAAGCTATTGAGCGGCGTACGCAACTCATGCGACATGTTAGCAAGGAATTCAGATTTGTATTTGGAAGTCAGTGTCAACTGCTCAGCTTTCTCTTCAAGGGACTTTCGCGCTTCTTCCACCTCTTTATTCTTTGCTTCCACTTCATCTTTTTGTTTGACGAGCAGCAGGGCTTTATCCTGGAGCTCATCGTTTGTACGACTCAGCTCTTCCTGTTGGATTTTTAATTCACCCGCCAGCGACTGTGATTGTGACAAAAGTCCTTCGGTACGTGAATTCGTTTCAATCGTATTCAATACAATACCAATTGATTCAGTTAATTGGCTAAGCAACTCAAGGTGTGTTTCACTGAATTTATCAAGTGAGGCCAATTCAATTACTGCTTTTACTTTATTTTCAAAAAGTACCGGCAAGATGATGAGGTTGGCGGGTTTCGCTCGACCGAGACTGGATGTGATCTTGATATAATCACGAGGTACATTTGAAATAAGGATTCTTTCTTTTTCAAATGCTACCTGGCCGATCAGCCCTTCATTCATTCCAAATTCACGAGGAATGTTTTTATTCTCTGTATACCCATATGCAGCAAAGAGTTCAAGCTTTCGTGCTTGTGTTTCTTCGTCGTGTTTTAAGATGTAGAATGTACCGTAGTGCGCATCCACTACCTGAGCCAGTTCTGAGAGAATTCTTTTTGTTACTGTGTTGAGGTCACGCTGTCCCTGCAACATCTGTGTAAACTTGGCAAGGTTGGATTTGAGCCAACCTTGTTCCTGGTTACGCAATGTTGTTTCCTTCAGATT
>JALYSC010000350.1:3326-4109 GCA_030855005.1 Bacteroidota bacterium
CCTTCAACGATTCCACCTCACCTTTCGCTTCTACACGAATGGTCCGCGTTAAGTCACCTTTCGTAACAGCCGATGCTACTTCAGCGATGGCGCGTACTTGTGTTGTTAGGTTTTCAGCTAGCTGATTTACATTCTCTGTAAGATTTTTCCAGATGCCTGATGCTCCGGGTACGGAGGCTTGACCACCAAGTTTTCCATTGACACCCACCTCTCTTGCAACAGTGGATACCTGGTCTCCAAATACAGCAAGTGTCTCAATCATCTCGTTGATAGTGTCCGTCAATTGCGCTACTTCACCCTTTGCATTGATGGAAAGTTTCTGACGAAGGTTACCAGTTGCTACTGATGTTACAACTTTTGCAATACCACGCACCTGACCAGTAAGATTGGAAGCCATCATGTTCACGCTGTCCGTTAGGTCTTTCCATGTACCGGCAACACCTTTTACTTCTGCTTGTCCTCCGAGTTTTCCTTCGGTACCTACTTCACGCGCTACACGTGTTACCTCGAAGGCGAAAGAGTTCAACTGTTCTACCATCGTATTGATAGTGTTTTTCAAATCAAGGATTTCTCCTTTTACGTCGATGGCAACTGTTTTAGACAAGTCACCTGATGCCACGGCTTTTGTTACCTGTGCAATGTTTCGCACCTGAGCTGTTAGGTTGCCCGTCATCTGGTTAACGGAGTCTGTCAAATCTTTCCACGTACCTGCAACACCAGGCACGAATGCCTGACCTCCAAGTTTTCCGTCTGTACCTACTTCCCGTGCTACACGTGTTACCT
>JALYSC010000351.1 GCA_030855005.1 Bacteroidota bacterium
GTATTATATGGCGAAAAAGCAATTGACAGATCACCGTGTGGTACCGGCACTGCTGCGCGTATGGCACAGTGGCATGCTAAAGAAAAATTAAAAACAGGTGAACCATTTATTCATGAGAGCATCATTGGTAGCACTTTTGAAGGTATGATAGAGGAAGTAACACAGGTGGGTTCTTTTGCTGCTATAATTCCTACCATAGAGGGATGGGCGCGCATTACCGGACATAATACTATAGTCATCGATGATGAAGATGATCCATACGCTTACGGATTCCAGGTGGTATGAAGGATGTATGCGTCATCGGTGGTGGCATAGTCGGTCTTTGCAGTGCATACTTTCTTCATGGTGCAGGACTTGATGTAACCATAATAGACAAGGGTGATTTTACTACCGGATGTTCTTTCGGAAATGCAGGGATGATTGTGCCCAGTCATTTTACTCCATTAGCCTCGCCCGGTATGATGACAAAAGGTATCCAATGGATGTTTCAAAAGAAAAGCCCTTTTTTCATAAGACCTCGTTTGGATTTTGATTTATTACGGTGGTTGTGGTTGTTTGACCGTTCCGCAACACGTGAGAACGTGGAGCAAGCCGCTCCTGTCTTACGAGATATGCACCTAGAGGGAAAAGAATTTTATCATCAACTCAATCAATCTGACGGCTTCGATTTTGGTATGCAGGAAAAAGGGATTCTAATGTTGTATCAAACAGAGGAAACAGAGCAGGAAGAAGAGGAAACAGCAGATGTTGCCTACACACTTGGTATCGAGGCAAAAAAGTTATCGCACTCTCAATTACAATCTTTGGAGCGAGGTACCAAAATTGATGCGCGAGGAGGAATTTATTATCCTGGCGATGCACATCTACATCCTGAAAAATTGATGCAGCAATTAAAAGCATTCCTCGAAAAAGCAGGAGTTCTATTTATCGCTGGGGAGGAAGTACTGAATATAGAAGATAAAGGTGTGCTGGGCTGTGATATCACTACCACTGGAAATCAAAAATGGTCCCCTAAAAATGTTGTTATCGCCTGTGGATCATGGACCGGCAAGCTTGTAAAGCAGGATAAGAAAAGACTACCCATCCAGGACGGTAAAGGATATTCCATGACATTTACGCAACCTGCTTCAATGCCTTCTATTCCTTCCATATTAGTTGATGCGAGAGTTGCCATCACACCTATGGCAAAGGATTTGCGTATATCAGGTACACTGGAAATAAGTGGTATGGATGACAAAATCAGAATGGCTAAAGTCAGCGGAATTCTTGGATCCGTGCCGGAATATTATCCCGATTTGAAATTCAATTCAATCCCGCCTGTTTGGTATGGATATAGACCGTGTTCGCCGGATGGACTGCCTTACATAGGTAGAGGCCAACAAGATTCTTCAATAATAATTGCGAGTGGGCATGCAATGATGGGCCTTAGTCTCGCACCTTCCACCGGAAGAATGATAAGAGATTGTATCATTTATAAAAAGCAGCTTGTGAATCCGATTTTAAATCCGTCTCGATTTTCATGAGAAATAATTCTTGCATTTCGAACAGCTTCTTGTTGATTGTAATTTGCTTTATCAGCAATACGGCAATTCTTGCTCAAATAATTTCTTCAACAGACATACTTCAGGAAGACACAACAATCAGTTGGAGTATTACTGGAGACCCTGTCTTTGTACATGCTTCCCGATTACGTAATCCATTCTCTGTATCAACTATTTCTTCGCAGGATATTTTAAATGTTAATCTGCCTTCGATTGAGCCATTATTAAACCGGCTGCCAGGGATCTGGATGCAAACCGGTGCTCTAAATACCAACAGAATTAGTATCAGGGGAGTGGGATATCGCGAGCCTTTCGCAACGACAGGAATTAAAATTTATCTTGATGACATCCCATTGACTAATGGAGCAGGTGAATCCAGTATTGAAGACATTCATCCTTTTATACTTTCCGGTATAGAAGTGTGGCGTGGGCCAACCTCAGCACTGTGGGGCTCAGGATTAGGTGGTATGATTCAGTTAAAGACGGCTACGTCCCGAGAATCTTTTGCGCATTCCAGGATCCAAATAGGATCCTTCGGCCGTGAAGAATTTGATCAGGGTATTTCTTTTCATTTCGGTAAAAACCAACAACATCGTACAATATTATTCTATCAGTATCTTGATGATGATGGATATCGTGAAAACAATCATTATCGTAAACACTCTTTTACCTGGATGCAGAAATGGGTACCGGGTAATACTGTTGAGGTTTCCTCATTCCTGCATGCAATAGACTTAAAAGCGTACCTGCCCAGTTCCATTAATCAAACAATGTTTAATGAAAATCCTGAGAAAGCTGCACCGCAGTGGATTAAATATCGGGGTAATGAAGATTATACAAAATGGATAGGAGGCTTGAATGTTATGTGGATTCCAGGGCCTGCCATGGTGTATAAAGCCACAGTATTTACAAATATTTTTAATTCAGTTGAAGTTCGTCCATTTAATGTTCTTGACGAGGGTAGTGATGGGTTTGGCACACGTCACCGATTTCAATTAGAATATGCCCGATGGGGCCATTTGAATGTTGGAATTGAATATTTCAGAGAACGAGCCCACTTTACAACATTTCAGACACTGGATGGAGGAGTGCCTGGTAATTTGCTTCTTGAAATGGAAGAAACAAGATCATCCCTCAATTCTTTTTTGCAAAATGAATTTGATATCAATGATCAATGGATTGTATTCGCAGGAGTTAATGTATCTGCCAACAACCTCGCCGGTAACAATGATGAAATCACATTTCCAGTAAGCTTATATCCTACTGCGGGCACCAGCTATCTCATCGGTGATGAGATAGCAGTATCCGGATCAGTCAGCAGAGGATTTTCTAATCATTCAATTGATGACCTGATCAATTCAGATGGAATCATCATGGAAGGATTGATACCTGAGACAGGCTGGAATGAAGAGGTTGCTATCCGATTTGGCGATGATAAGCAAAAGACACTCAGGATTGGCTTTTATAATCTAGATATAAAGAACTCGATACTTGTTCAGACAGAAGCGGATGGATCTTTTAGCAGGTATAATGGTGGATCTTCAATACTTCGTGGAGTTGAAACGGAATATCAAACTACATTTTTTAGTGACAGATTTACATTCTCAGGGTCGTACACATTGCAATGGAACACCGGTACAGATAGTGGAGCAAATAGGAGACTGCCAGGATATCCAACGCACCGCACTTTTAATGAACTGACGTACCATTCCGGATCTTTGCGTTTAAGTATTTCCCATCAATATGTTTCTGAAGTTTTTCTGAATGATTTACTTTCACAAAAAGGAGAGGCATATAATTTGGTTAATGCAAATGCTGGATATGAATTTATTTTAATTCCTTCCTGGAAGATGAGATTACAGGCAAGTATCCACAACGTTTTCGACACCGCTTATTCCGCTATGTATCAGATAAATGCAGCTGTTCCATCCGGTGGATTACCACGCTATTACTACCCGGGAAAGCCTCTCTCAGTGTATGCAAGTATCAGTTTCGATCATAATTTCTGATCACCTGTAGGACGCCTTCTTTTATCTTTAGCCGTTTAACTCAATAAATGTCATTATGAGAAGTAGTTTATGGTATTGTTTAGTCTTATGTGCTTTGATATTGGGAGCGTGCTCCAAGGACGATCAGCGTGAGATTGATGAGGCACTTATTCAGGATTTTATTGCTGAACACAATCTGGTTACCCAGACCACAGCGTCAGGTTTACACTATATTATCGATGTCCCTGGATCGAATGAACATCCGACCATAAATGATGATGTTAGGTTCTCCTATATAGGTTTTTTACTCAATGGCAATATTTTCGACTTGGGAGATGACATCAATTATCCTTTAAGTGGACTGATAGAAGGATTCCAGGAAGGTTTACCACTGTTCGGTAAAGGTGGCACCGGCAGACTTATTATTCCCTCTCACCTGGGCTATGGTGAAGCACCACAAGGGGGCATACCATCTAATTCAGTGCTGGTCTTTGACGTATCGCTGATTGATTTCCAATAGGTTATTCAAGGTTAAGGTATCGTTAAGGTAGGGTGTAATATGTTCCTTCCACAAC